>JAZRTJ010000083.1:0-32748 GCA_045651925.1 Candidatus Spyradenecus sp.
AAGATCTGCCGCTTTTCCGTGAGTGCCGTTGCTGGCTGGACGCTTATTTCGGCGGCGACATGCCGGCTACCGACGCCATTCCGCTGGCGCCTTTCGGGAGCGCATTTCGTCTCCGCGTTTGGCAGGCGCTACGTGAAATTCCCTACGGCGAAACCGTCAGCTACGGGGAATTGGCGGCGCAACTCGGGCAGGGCGAAGGCGGCGCGGTGACCTCGCCGCGAGCCGTCGGCGGTGCAGTCGGGCGCAATCCGATTGCCGTGATTATTCCCTGTCACCGCGTCTTAGGAAAGAACGGCAAACTTTGCGGCTACTCCGGCGGCCCGCCGCGCAAAGCTTCATTGCTTCAGCGGGAACGCGCCCTCTTGGTTTAGACGCGGCAGATTGGGCTTCCAAGCTTCTCCACTTGCCAGCGGCGGCGCGGGCGGTGTATGCTTCGGAGAAAGTTTTTTATGAATAAGGAATTTTTGGAACTTATCCTACGCCGCAAGACCGTGCGGCGCTATTCGGAGAAAACGATTGAACGCGAAACGCTCGAACAGCTTTGTCGGGCGGCCTTGGCTGCGCCTTCCGCGCGCAACCAGCAGATGCGTGAATTCGTCGTCATTACCGAACGCGAGATGCTGGATGCGTTGCATGCGGTCTTGCCGAATGCGCCGATGCTCAAGAACGCTCCCGCAGCGATTGTCGTCTGCGGCGAACTCGACAACGAATGGTCGGTTTACTGGCAGCAGGATTGCTCGGCTTCGGTCGAAAACCTTTTGCTCGCCGCCGAAGCCCTGGATTTGGGCGCGTGCTGGTGCGGGCTTTATCCGCGCGAAGAGCGTGCGGCCGAGGTCGCACGTATGCTCGGCGTTCCCGCGAGCCACATGCCGATGGCGCTGATTGCGCTCGGCTATCCGCTCGACAACACGGAGCGCGTGAAGGACAAGTGGAAGCCCGAAAAAATTCACTGGGGCAAATTCTGATTTCTCCGAAAAGGCGCTTTAAACCGTTATGGCTAAATCCAAAGAGCTTTCGTTTGAAGAAGAACTGAAAAAGCTGGAGGCGATTGTCGAATCGCTCGAAGCGGGCAATGTGCCGCTCGCCACGCTCGTCGAGCGTTACGAAGCCGGCATGCTCCACCTGAAGAATTGCCAGCAGAAACTCGCCGAAGCCGAACTGCGCATCGAACAACTGCGAAACGTCGGTGACGACGGCGAGGCCGTTTCGGACGCGTTTGACGATTCCGACGCATAACGTTTCACCCCGAACCTCTCCCGACTTGCTCGCATCGATTCACAGTCCGGAAGACCTCAAAAAGCTTCCCGCAGAACAACTCCCGCAACTCGCCGAAGCCTTGCGGAAGCGCATCATCGACGTCACGTCCAAAAACGGCGGACACGTCGGGCCCAACCTCGGAGTCGTCGAACTCTCCATTGCGCTTCACCGCGTTTTTGCGACGCCGAAAGACAGCATTGTTTTCGACGTCTCGCACCAGTGCTACGCACACAAATTGCTGACGGGACGCAACGGCGAGGCTTTTGACAAGCTACGCAAGACCGACGGATTTTCCGGCTTCTGTTCCCGCAGGGAAAGTACCCATGACGCCTTCGGGAGCGGGCATGCGGGAACGGCCATTTCCGCTGCACTCGGCATTGCCGCAGCGCGCGATCTCGCCGGCGGAGACGAGCATGTCGTTGCCGTCGTCGGAGACGCCGCCATTACCAACGGTGCCACGCTCGAAGCTCTGAATAACATTGCCTCACATACGAAACGCCTGATTGTGGTCTTGAACGACAACGAATGGTCGATTGACCGCAATGTCGGGGCAGTCGCGGATTATCTTAACAAGCTGATTACGACGCCGGTTTACAACGAGGCGACGCGCGGAGTTCGCCGTTTTCTGGAAAAAATTCCCGGCGGGGCTCACCTCATTCGTGCGGGCTCGGCATGGAAGCAGGAAAAGAAAAGCGTGCTTTCGTCCGGTTCGTCGCCGCTTTTCGAAAATTTCAAACTGCGCTACCTCGGCCCGATCGACGGGCATGACATCGCGCAGCTGATTAACTATCTTGAATTTGCCAAGAAATCGGATCGTCCGATTTTACTCCACGTCCGCACGACGAAGGGCAAGGGCTTTTCTCCGGCGATTGAAAATCCGGAAAAATTCCACGGCTGCGCGCCGTTTAATCCCGAAAACGGCGAATTGCGCCTCTCGCAGAAGAAGGCTCCGGCGTGGCAGGAAGCCTTCGGCGAAACTCTCGTGAAGCTTGCGCGGGAAGACAAAAAAATCCTCGGAATTACGGCGGCGATGCCGGCGGGGACTTCGCTCAACCTGCTCAAAAAAGCGCTTCCGAAACAGTATTTCGACGTCGGAATTGCAGAAGGGCACGCCGTCATTTTTGCGGCGGGGCTGGCTTGCAAAGGCTTTAAACCCTGCGTCGCCATTTATTCGTCGTTCCTGCAACGTGCCGTCGATATGGTGATGCACGACGTTTGTCTGCAGAACCTTCCCGTCGTTTTTTGCCTCGACCGTGCCGGGCTTTCCCCGCAGGACGGTGCAACGCATCACGGGCTTTACGACATGGCGATGCTACGGACGTTGCCGAACATTACGATCATGCAGCCGAAAGACGAAGACGAGCTGGCGGACATGATGGCTACAGCGTTCAATCTGGGCACTCCGGCCGTAATCCGTTATCCGCGCGGCGAGGCCGTCGGCGTTCCCGTCAAAGAAAAACCGGCCTTGTTGCCCGTCGGCAAGGCGGAGGTGTTGAACGAGGGAACGGATGACGGCGCTGTCTGCATCTGGTCGCTCGGCGGAGTGACTTTGCCGCTTGCCGAAGCGCTGGCCAAGCGCCTCGAAGCCGAATGCGGGAAGGCTCCGACGCTCGTCAATGCGCGTTTTTGCAAACCGCTCGACCGCGAATTGCTCGCGGAACAAGCCAAACGGGCCAAGCTTTTCGTAACTTTCGAAAATCATACCGTTGTCGGCGGATTCGGTTCCGCCGTGTTGGAAGCCCTTTCCGAAATCGGCGCGGAAGTTCCCGTCGAGCGGATCGGCTGGCCGGATGCCTTTGTCGCGCACGGCACCAATCCGGCGGATTTGCGGGAACGTTACGGGCTTTCCGACGAGGCTATTGCCGAGCGCGTTTTGGAGCGCATTCGAAAAATTACTTCCTAAAACATGAGGGCGACGCTTGCAGTTTTTTGCTTTTGGATAATTTCCGGCGTCGCTTATTTGACTAACGCTACAACAATGTTGCCGACTCCCGAGGAAAAAACACGCATCGAGGCGCTACGCAAGGAAATTGCCGAACACGACGAACGCTATTACCGCCATGCGGCGCCGACGATTTCCGATTACGAATACGATAAGCTGAAAGCCGAACTCGCGCAGCTCGAAGCCGCATTTCCGCAATACGCATCTGCGGATTCGCCCACGCAAAGAGTCGGCGACGACCGTACGGGGGCATTCGAGAAATATCGCCACCGCACGCCGATGCAATCGCTTGACAATACCTACAGCGAAGGCGATTTCATGGAATTTTGCCGCCGCATCGCCAAGGACGTGACTGCCGGGGATTCGGATTTTGTTATCGAACCGAAAATTGACGGCATCTCCGTTTCCTATACCTACGAAAACGGCGAGCTCGTACGTGCGACCACGCGCGGAAACGGTGTGGAAGGCGACGACATTTCCCGCCATGTGCACAATTTTTCCGGCGTACCCGCCAAGCTGAAGCCGATTCCCGGAAAGGCGTTTCCGAAAATTGTGGAAATCCGCGGCGAAATTTTTATGCGCAACGCCGAGTTTCTGCGCATCAATGCCGAACGCGAAAAGCTCGGATTGGAAACCTTCGCCAACCCGCGCAATCTCACGGCGGGAACCGTCAAGGCGCAGAATCCGGAAGAAACGCGTTCCCGCAAGCTCAACACCTTTGTTTACGGCATCGGGTATTGCGAGCCGGAATCCGCATTTTCCACGCTGGAAGAACTTCGCGAAACGCTTGCCGCGTGGGGATTTGCCGTAACTGATTTCTTCGAACGCGCGCGGGGCGGCGAAGCGGCTTTTTCCGCGATTCAAAAACTCGGCGAGCTGCGAAGAAAATTCGACTATCCGACGGACGGCGCCGTCGTGAAGATTAATCGCATCGCGGTTCAGCGCGATCTCGGCGAGACCAGCAAGGCACCGCGCTGGGCCATTGCCTTTAAGTACGCGCCGGAGCAGGCGGAAACGACGCTGCGCGCTATCACGCTGCAGGTTGGTCGCACAGGGAAAATCACGCCCGTTGCCGAGCTCGATCCCGTGGAACTTGCAGGCACGACCGTTTCTCGCGCCACATTGCACAATGAAGACGAAATCACCGCCAAGGATCTGCGCGTCGGCGACCGCGTCATCATCGAGAAAGCGGGCGAAATCATCCCGCAAGTTGTTCGCGCCCTCGTCGAAAAACGTCCCGAAGGCACGCCGAAATTTTCTTTTGCCGAAGCTGTGAAGGCCGCCGGACTCGACGGCGAGCGTCCGGAACGCCTCATCGATCCGAAGCATCCGGAAAAAGGAACGGAGCGCATCGCCGCCTGGTACGTGCGCGAAAAAGATTCGCCGAGTCTGCGGACGCGCAAGTTGCTTTATTTTGCGGGAAAAACCTGCATGGATATTCCGAATCTCGGAGAAGCCGTCGCCGCGCAACTCGTCGAAAAAAACTTGGTGCGCGTGCCTGCCGATCTTTACCGTCTGACAAAAGCGGATTTGCTCGGCTTGGAAAAATTTAAGGAAAAATCCGCTCAAAATCTTCTCGACGGTATTGAAGCCTCGCGCTCGCGGGAGCTTTCGCGCCTCGTGAACGGACTCGGCATTCCGAATGTCGGCGAGACGACGGCACGGGATCTTGCGCGTCATTTTAAGACGCTCGATGCGCTGATGGAAGCGGACGCGGAGGCCTTGGCGGCTATTTACGGCATCGGCGAAGTGGTCGCTCAGAGCGTTTGCGACTTTTTCAAGGCACCGGAAAATCGCGAACACTGCGAGGCATTGAAGGCTGCCGGCGTCAACACGCAGGAGCACGAAAGCGCGGCGCTTGCACTTTCGGCGGACAATCCGTTCGCGGGAAAAACCTTTGTGCTGACGGGAACTTTGCCGACGCTAAAGCGTGCGGACGCCAAGGCCCGAATCGAGCGCCTCGGCGGGAAAGTCACCGATTCCGTCAGCGCGAAAACCTCCGTCGTGCTGGCGGGGGACGAGGCCGGATCGAAGCTTGAAAAAGCCAAAAAGCTGAATATTACCGTCATCGACGAAGCAGAATTTTTAGCTTGGGAAGAACGTGCTTTGGACGGCGCAGAAACGAAGGAAGAGACGCTTCCGTCGGACGGTGTTTCTGCGGGGCCGGAAACGGATTCCGGAAAAGCAGCTTCCGGCGGCGCGGAACAATTGGAACTTTTTTGATCGGACGTGGGACCTTCTAAACCATCTTCCGCGCTTCCCCCGCAGATTCCGGAAAGCGAGTGGGCGGAAACCGTTTCCGCGCAGACGATTCGCGACGGTAAGTTGCTCGCAGCGAGTGTTTTGGACGTGATGTGGGCGGCGCCGATTATGCGCGGTAAAGTCGCCGAAGGCGCGCGGCGCTTTCTCGTTAATCTGGATTTGCGCTCCCGCACGTTCATCAAGGCGGAATGTACGTGCGAGGCAGGGCGCTCGGGGCGTATTTGCCGCCATGCGATTGCCATTTATTTTTCGTATTTCAGCTCGATGCTTCGGGCGGCGGAAGAGGCGCGCAAGCTTGCCGTCGCAAAGACGTTGCGCGAAAACGCCGCACCGAGTCGCACGCCTCCGGTCGCCCGCCCGGCTCCGGCGTCGGGGATTTCGCGTACGATGCCGGCGGCTTCTGCATCGCGGACGGCTGTCGCGCCGATTGTGCGCCGTCCGCAACTCGACGGCAATGCGCAGTGGATGTCGGTAATTTTGCCGTCGCGGGAGTCTGAGCATTACGAAGCGATTTACAATAAACTCAAGTACGGCGGCTTCGATTTGGATGTGCGTTCGGCGCGTTGGTTTTTGCGCGGAAAGCACGCCGTTTTGTGTTTTTTGGCACGGGAGTGGGAGCGTTTCCGTGAGCGTTTTTCACCGCGCATGTCGCCGGCGTTTAACGAATTTATTCAGAGCCTGCGCATCGCGAAGCTGAAAACGGCCGTGCATGAGCAGGGCGATAAATTCGAGCTTTCCGTTGGCGTCGAAACCTTCGGCGTGGCCGAAAACGAATTGCATGCTGCGCTTGCCCGCTCCTGCCCGTACGCCGAGGACAAGAAGGGGCGCATTGTTTTGATTCCGTCTGCGGTTTCGGAAAAACTGGCCGCCGTTCGTGCGCGCCTCGACCGTAGCGTCATTCAGTACACCGGGACTTCGGTGTTTCGCCGGAAAATCTCGCGGGCGGAAATGGCCTCGACCGAGACCGTTTTGGAGGAACTCGGCGTCAATTTCGAAGCGCCGGCTATCTGGCGGGAACGCGCCGGAGCGCTTCGCGATTTGAGCCGACTGAAAAAAGCGCCCGTGCCGGCCGAGCTGGATGTGCGCTTGCGTATTTATCAGCAAATCGGGGCGGCTTGGCTCTGGCACCTTTTCAAAAATCGTTTGGGAGGGATTCTCGCCGACGAAATGGGTCTGGGGAAGACCGTCGAAACCATTGCGTTTTTGAGTTCGGTTTTTGCCGACGATGTGTCACCGGATTTGCGCGTGCTTGTTGTCGCCCCTGCGGGACTGGTTGAAAATTGGCGGCGGGAATTGTCCCGCTTTGCGTCGCATCTGCCGGTGCTCGTTCATCACGGGCAAAAGCGTTCCCGCGAGGCTTTGAGTCGTTTCCCGCGAGGCATTGTCATTACTTCCTACGCGACTCTGCGCATCGACAACGAAGATTTTCTTGCTTCCGGGACTTGGCACACGATTGTCGCCGACGAAGCCCAACAAGTGAAAAATCGCCGCTCGCGCAATTCCCGGGCCTTGCGCGATATTCCCGCGGGAACGCGTTTCGTGCTCACCGGTACGCCCGTCGAGAATTCGATTGAAGACCTGCGGACGCTCTTTGATTTTATCCTCCCCGGATTCATGCCGGCCCCGCTTCCGGCGGCTTCCGGTTCCGCTACCGAGCGCCGGGAACGTGACAGCGAAACCGTCAGAACCCTCGCCGCACCTTACATTTTGCGCCGTACCAAGTCGCTCGTGGCTCCGGAGCTTCCGCCGCGCATTGAACAAGAAGTTTGGTGTCGTTTCGGCGATGTTCAAGGCAAACTCTACGACGAGTGGAAAGAGCATTCCCGTAAGGAAATTTTCGAGCTCGAAATGTCCGGCGCCTCCGACAACCGTTTGCGCTTTGCCGCCTTTAGTCAGCTGTTGCGTCTGCGGCAGATTTGTACCGAACCGCGTTTGCTCGATCCCGATTTCCCCGAAGCCGAATCCGCCAAATTGCGGGCTTTCCGCGAGTTGCTCGACGAAGCCCTTGCCGGCGGTCACCGCGTCCTTGTTTTTTCCCAGTTCGTCTCCGTTTTGAGCTTTTTGAAAAAAGCCCTCAGCGACGACGGCATCGCGTACGCCTACATCGACGGCAATACGAAGAATCGGGCTGAAGTCTGCGAGCGTTTCAATAAAGATGAAAGCATTCCCGTCTGCCTGATTTCGCTGAAGGCCGGCGGCGTCGGTTTGAATCTCACCGGCGCGGACACCGTCGTTCACTTTGACCCTTGGTGGAATCCGGCCGCGGAAGCCCAGGCGACCGACCGTGCACACCGCATCGGACAAACGCGAGCCGTGACGTCGATTAAACTCGTTGTCGCCGATTCCGTCGAAGAGCGCGTCCTCGAACTCCAAGCGGAAAAGCGGGCGCTCCTCGCCTCCGTTTTCGAGGCCAGCGACGCCGAGACCGCGAAAATTTCTCTCGCCGATATGAAGGCGCTCCTCGATATTCCTGCGAGCTCTGCCGGAGTCCCGTCGTCGTAGGGCGCGAGTTTGTCGAAAGCGGCTCACGAGCCTTCACATTCCGCGGCGCGCGATGCCGGAAACGCGTTGACCGCAGGGTGGCTATCTGCTAAATTGAAGCCACTTTAACGCGTATTTAACCCCGATATTTCAACACACAACGTTATTGAAAATATTATGAACAACAAAATCGTAGCTAAGGTTTATTCTGCCAAGGAAGAAGCCGTTAAGGAAGTCGCTGCCGAAATCGCAGCCCTCATTCGCGCACGCGCCGCAGAAGGCAAAGAAGCCGTTCTCGGCCTTGCCACGGGTTCGACGCCGGTCGTTCTCTACAAGGAACTCATCCGCCTCCACAAGGAAGAAGGGCTGAGCTTCAAGAACGTCACCAGCTTCAATCTCGACGAATACTACGGACTTCCGGGTACGCACGACCAGAGTTACCGCTACTTCATGAACACGGAGCTCTTTGACCATGTCGATATCGACAAGGCAAAAACTCACGTGCCGGACGGAACGGTTCCTGCCGACAAGGTCGCCGAAATGTGCGAAAAGTACGACGCCGACATCAAGGCTGCCGGCGGTATCGATATCCAGATTCTCGGCATCGGTCGCACCGGTCACATCGGCTTCAACGAACCGCCCTGCGGACCGGATACGCGCACGCACCAGGTGACGCTCGACGAAATCACCATTAAGGACAACGCGCGCCTCTTCTTCCACGACAAGATCGAAGAAGTCCCGACCTCCGCCGTCACGATGGGCGTTGGCACGATTCTCGAATCCAAGAAGGTCGTTCTCCTCGCTTGGGGCGATAACAAGGCCGACATCATCTACCGCTCGATTTGCGAAGCGCCGACCGAAAACTGCCCGGCAAGCTGGCTCCAGAACCACCCGAACTGCGTCTTCGTCCTCGACAAGGCCGCAGCCGCGAAACTCTAAAAAAAGGGGAAAGTGATAGTTGATAACTGATAGGTGGAGATTTCGTCTGTCAGTTATTGCTATCCGTTTCACCTTTTAAACCCATCAACTATCAGTTTTTACTTTTACCTTTATGATCAAAGTTTCTCCCAAATTCGTTCCCGAAATCGATCCCGCGTTTGTTCCCGCCGTACTGTGGAACCGCGAATACCGCAAGCTCGCGGCAGAAACCGCCGACTCGGCTCCGCTCGCTATCGGGCTGGAACGCCCGGACGGAACGGCTTCCGTTTTCCGCACCGTTTGCCTTCCGTGCACGCCGGATTTCGCGCCGCTCAACAAAATCTATGTTGAACGCCTCGTGAAGTTCCTCCTCTGGGCTCGTGGCGGAACGAAGGTTTATGTTTCCGGCAAGTATGCTCCGTGCATCGCCGAAATGCTCAAAAAGTGCTACTGCAAGGGCGGCGAACGCGAATTCGACGTCGGTTTCGTGAAGCAGCTCTTCGGCGAAGACCTCGAAATTCTCGCTGTCGATGAAGCCGGTCTCCCGAAGGAAGCCGCTTCCCACCTCCCGCTCGGCCGCAACCTCGACGGTTGCCGTATCGGCTTCGACCTCGGCGGCTCGGACCGCAAGTGCGCTGCCGTTATCGACGGAAAGGTCGTATTCTCCGAAGAAGTTAAGTGGGACCCGTACTTCCAGGCGGATCCGGAATACCACTACGAAGGCATCATGCACTCGCTCAAACTCGCGGCGGCACACCTCCCGCGCGTTGACGCGATCGGCGGTTCTTCCGCAGGCGACTACATCAACAATCGCGTCGGCGTGGCTTCGCTCTTCCGCGGCGTTAAGGATCCGGAACTCTTCGAAAAGCGCGTCAAGAACATGTTCATCGACATCGCTAAGGAATGGGGCGTTCCGTTCGAAGTCATCAATGACGGTGACGTTACCGCACTCGCCGGCTCGATGAGCATGAACAAGAATGCTGTTCTCGGCGTTGCTATGGGCACCTCCGTGGCTGCCGGTTATGTCGATCCGGAAGGACACATGACGAACTGGATTTCCGAACTCGCTTTCGTTCCGGTCGATTACCGCGAAAACGGTCCGGCTGACGAATGGTCCGGCGACCTCGGCTGCGGCGTTCAATACTTCTCTCAGCAGGGTACGGGCCGCCTCATTCCGATGGCGGGTATCGAACTCCCGGCTGAAATGCGCCTCCCGGAAAAGCTCGAAGAGCTTCAGAAGCTCATGAAGGACAACGATCCGCGCGCTCGCAAGGTTTACGAAGCAATCGGTATCTGCTTCGGCTACACCCTCGCGCACTTCGCGGAATTCTACGCCTACGAAAACCTCCTCATCATGGGCCGCGTGACCTCCGGTGAAGGCGGATCGATCATCATCGACAAGGCGAACGAAGTCCTCAAGGCTGAATTCCCGGAACTCAAGATCAACCTCGTCGTACCGGATGAAAAGGATAAGCGCCACGGTCAGGCTATCGCCGCCGCTTCGCTTCCCGCCATCCCGAAAGCGTAAGAAAAGCTTAGAGATTAAAGCTTAAAGAAGAGCGTTCCCGTGAATTTCGCGGGAACGCTTTTTTTGTGTGCTTTTTAAGATTTTGTGGCTCGGGTGTTCTTATTTTCCAGCCGGAAAGAGCAGGGTGCGGGTTTCGCCGGGGGAAGCGAAGGCTAAGTCCCGGGAAATGCCGTTGCAGAGAACGGTGAATTTTCCGGCGCGCGTTGATTGGAGGCGGGCGTTAATGCCCTTGGCGTTCCAGTCTAAATCGACTTTCAGGCCGCCGCGTGCGACGAGCCCTTTTGCGGAGCCGTTTTTCCAAGCCCTTGATCGGGCAGGCAGGAGTTGTACGACGCGGCGTCCGTCTCGCTCGATCCCGCTTTGAATCAGGCATTGTGCGACGCCGGCAGTGAAGCCGAAATTCCCGTCGATTTGGAAGGGCGGATGGATGTCGAAAAGGTTCGGATTGATGTAGCGCGCCACCATGCGGTTCATGAGCGTATGGGCGGTGTCGCCTTCGCCGAGCGTCGCGTAGAGATTAATCCACCAGGCCTCGCTCCAGCCGGGATGGAGTGTCCCGTGCGCCTCTTGGTCGCGTCGGCGCTTGTCGAGCGATTTTTTGACGGCGGCAGCATACTCCGGTGTTATCAGCACATTCCATTCGTGCCCCGGGAAAAGACCGTAGAGATGGCTGACGTGGCGGTGACCGGGTTGCCATTCGTCGAAGTCTTCCCGCCATTCCATGATGCGTCCGTTTGCGTTGATTTTCGGTAGCGCGATTCTCGGGAGGGCTTTTTTCGCGGCGGTGTAGGTTTTTCCGTTGCGCTTGTCGAGTTCATCGCAGGCGAAAATATAATTGCGCAGAGCCTCGCGACCGAGCAATTGGTCGTGCGAGTTTCCTGTGGAAACATAGGCCATTTTGCGTGCGCCGGCGGCATCGTTGTAGAAAAATCCCGTTTCCGGCGAAACGGCGGGTCCGGCGATCAACTCCTTCGGATTCTTGAGGTCGGGGCGGAACCAGGACAAAATGAATTTCGCGTTGGATTCCAGAAGCGGGAGGGCATCGGCGAGGCGTTCCTTGTCGTTGTCGAAGCGATAGGCATCAACAATGTGGGCGCAGATCCACGCGCCGTTCATCAGGCTGGCCGCCCATTCCGGATGGTTCCCGGCGAAATAGGTGTTGCCGAAGCAATCCGCGTAGTGGCCGAAGCAAAAACCTTCATATCCGATGGCTTTTGCGAAAGCTTCGCCGCGCGGCTTTAGGCGTAGGATGAAGTCGGTAAACGCGCGGTGGTATTCGCCGAGTCCTGTCGGGTCGGCGCACCAATAATTCATTTCGCAGTTGATATTGAAGAAGTAGCAGCCCATCCACGCGGCATTCAAATTCGGATTCCAAAGTCCCTGCAGGCCGCACGGCAATGCGCCGGGACGCGAATTGGAAATCAGGCAGTAGCGACCGAACTGAAAGAGCTGTTCGAGCAGGTCGGGGTCGCGGGCTTCCGGATCGGCTTTCATGCGTGCCACGCGCTCCCGCGTCGTCATTGCCTGAACTTCCGGATCGGAATCACCCAAGTCAACGACGCAACGGTTCATGCGTTCGGAAAAATGAGCACGTGACGCTTCCCGCAAGCGTTCCCAATCTTCGATACTGCTGATTTTTTCGACGGCGTCGAGGGCATCGAATCCGTAAGCCTTGCGGCGGCCGTTGCGGAAATAGTCGTAATCGGTCGAGGTGGACGACACCGCAAAAACCTTTTGTGCCCCGCGGACGGAGATTTTTGTTCCCGTGACAGAGATTGATCCGCCTTCGATGAAAAAGCGGATAAAATTTTGAAAGTGCGTACCGCCGTTGCCGCCTTGTCCGCTCATTACGAACAGGATCTTGCCGTGGTGGGGAGCTTGGTCGCCGAGAAATTGAATCGTCGTCTTCGGATCGGGATGGCGCAGGGTAAAGTCCGCATCAATTCCCGTGCTGAGGTCGCTTTCGAGAAAATACGCGACAAGCCCGCGTTCTTTGGGAACCGGGAGCTCCGCTTCCGCAGAGCTCAGCAATTCGCAATGCAAGCTTTCTCCGTTGTCGAAGGTGATTTCGCAAGTGGTCGATCCGTGTTCCATGTCGAGTTCGCGGCGATACGAGTATTGCTTCGGGGTATTTAAAAATTCGATATCGATCAGGCCGCCCTGCTGGTAATTGCCCGCAATGGAGCCGTTTGTCAGGATCTCCTTGCGGAAGATTGCGTCCGCCGCCGCGAAGTCGCCGGCTTCGCAGGCCTTGCGGGCTTTTTCTACGGCTTCTGCCGCGTTTGCGGGAACGGTAATCGGCTTGCGTTCGAAAATCGAAGCTTCGTTCAAAACGAGCAAATCTTTCGGAAAACCGCCGAACGTCAGGGCTCCGAGGCGTCCGTTACCGACGCCGTAGCCTTCGTCCCATTTCGGTGCCGGGACCTTGTCCGATATAATAAACGAGGTTTTGGCGGCGACGGGGGCACAGGACAGGGCGGTGCACAAAATCCACACGAGCAGTCGGGATAATTTCATGTCCGCAATTCAGACAGAATTTTTTGCGACTGCAAACAAATCTTTTTGTTTGTGTGCGACGTTCCGGAGTTTCGCGTCGACGCCGGGTTCTCGATTCCGGCGACTCGGCGCTTATTGTGGCGGGAGCGTGATGCGGGCGCGGAAGACGTCGGGATACGGGTAGTGGAGAATGTATTTCCCGTTGAAATAGGAATCGTCGAGCATCGATTCGAGTTCGACGGTCTTGGCGGGTTCGACGCCGAGAGCTTCCGATTCCGGAGCGAGCTCGCCGCCCTTCCAGTAGAGGACGCCGTTGGTGAGCGAATGCTTTTTGCCCGGCGCAATCAGCTTTTTAACTAAACCGAAAAATGCCGGCAGATTTGTCACGGCACGTCCGGTCACGAAGTCAAAGTGTTTGCCGAGTTTTTCGACGCGTCCGACGCGAGTTTCCACGTTTTTAAGTGCGAGCTTTTCGGCGATGTCGGAGACGACAAGAATCTTTTTCGCGATGGAGTCCATCAGTGTGAAATGGGCCTGCGGGTAGAGTACGGCGAGCAGGAGCCCCGGGAAGCCGCCGCCGGTGCCGACATCGATGACGCGGGCGCCGTTCATCAGCGACAGGAAAGTTCCCGCTGCGAGGCAGGGCGCGTAGTGGTGCCATTCCAAGTTGTCGATGTCTTTGCGGGAAACGAGGTTGATCTTGGCGTTCCACTCTCGGTGGAGGGCGGCCATGGCTTCGATTTTTTCCCAAATTTCCTGCGAAAACTGCGGGAATGCTCCGCGTACTCGATTCAAAGATTCTGTCATAAAGGGCACAGTATAGTAAAAATACAAATAAAGAAGCGACCGGAAAAGTCGCTTCTTTATTTTGGGAGGCCCGACGCTTACGGATTCGCGCTGCGGCTGGCGTTGATTGCAATCCAGTCGGCGGCAATGCGTGCGGCTTCGCGCAAGACGACGTCGTAATGCGGAATTTCCTCCTCGTCTTCTTCGGTGATTCCGGGGATGAGCGCGGACTTGCGGCGCAACGAGCTTTTCTTGTGCTCTTCGCTGACTTTTTCTTGCTCGATCGCCGAATTGAGTTTGATCTCCGTGACGGCGAAATCGTCCTTCGCCAGTTCAGAGTATTCGTTTTTGACGAGTTTGAAGAAATCGAGGTCGGAATCGCGTTGTTCGATGCGTTCTTCAATGTTGAGCGGGACGCTTTTGTCGTTTTCACGGCGTGCCCACCAGGCAATCGTACGGTTGTGCGTGAGGAACTCGGGCAGCTCGGCCTGACGCTTGCTACTGGCGCTTGCGAGTTGGTCAATCAGTTCCTGTGAAATGGGAGCGGCGAGCCAGCCCGGAGTCGAGCGGTCTTCCGAGAGGACGGAGCGAATCGAGTCCCAGGGAAGCGGTTTGTCCAAATCGCTTTCGGCGATGGGCAGGACGCTGTAGGCCGAAGGCACGGCAATGTCGGCGGCGACGCCCTTGAGCTGAATCGAATTGCCCGACGGCGCGTACCATTTGCTACGCGTGATTTTGATGGAGGCTTTCTGGCGTTCGTCACCGACGACGTAGCTGTAGGGCATGATTTCCTGCACGGAGCCTTTACCGTGGGTTTGCGGATCGCCGACGATGAGGGCACGGCGGTTGTCCCGCAGGGCCCCTGCGACGATTTCGCTGGCGGAGGCACTGGCTTTGGAAACGAGGACGATCAGAGGACCGTTCCAGTCCGGCAAGGTCGTGATAAACATGTTTTTGGCGGCATCGAGGAAGTTTTTGCGGCCCGTCTTGAGGACGCTGATGTCGCTTTCGGAAATGCCGCGCACTTGGACGACGGGTTCGCCGGAGCCGACGAAGAGCTCCGTCAGATCGACGGCTTCGTTCAGGTAGCCGCCGCCGTTATCACGCAAATCGAGAATAACGGCGCCGACGTTCTTTGCCTTGAGCTTGCCGAGCAGTTCCTTGACGTCTTCCGTCGTACTGAAGGCCTGTTTGTCGTTACGGTCTTTTCCGTAGAAAGAGGGAAGGTGAATGACGCCGACAGAGAGCTTTTTGTCGCCTGCGGGGACATCGATAATTTTCGCCGTCGCGAGCTGTTCCGTCAGCTTGACTTCGTCGCGAATCAGCGTGATGTACTTCCGGTTGCTGTGGTCGTTGCCGGATTCGACGAGGAGGCGAATCGCTTCGCCCTTGTTGCCGCGCAACATCCGGACGATGCGGTTGAGGCGCATGCCGACGACATCGGTCAGAGCCGCAGATTCGTCGGTTCCCGTTCCGACGGCAATGATGCGGTCACCGACGGCAAATTTTCCGGAGCGTTCGACGGGACCGCCGGGGATAATTTCGCGAATCGTGCAATAGCCTTCTTCGTCGGCGAGCAGGGCGCCGATTCCGCAGAGCGAATTGCGCATGGAGATTTGGAAATCTTCCATGGTTTGCTTCGGGAAAAAGGTCGTGTGCGGGTCGAATTGCGCGGCAAGGGCGTTAAGAAAAAGCTCTTCGACTTCCCAAGGTTCAAGGACAAGGTTTTTACGGAGCTTTTCGTAGCGCTCGCCGATTTTTTTGCAGGCCTCCCTAACAGAGGCTTCGGAAAGATCCGGGGCGGCGGGCGGGGTGTCCGCTTTAGCGCCTTTCTTGTCGCTTAACAATTCGTTGATGAGATCGTTTGTGAGGCGTTGTTCCCAGAAAGCGTCGGCCTCCGCCCGGTCTTTCGCCCACGGATCGTCTTTGCGGTTGAGCTTGAGTGAACCGGTTCCCGTGAGATTAAAGGGTTTCTGCAGGCGTTTTTGAACCCAGTCGATGCGCTCGTTGACGCGTGTGCGGTAGGTTTCGTAAATGGTGAAGGCGGAGGCCATGTTGCCTTTTTCCAGAAAGTAGGAAAGGGCGCCGGCAAAGCGTTCGCACATCAGCGTGTAATCGCTTTGGAGGAAAAAACTGCGGGACGGATCGAGGGAAACGGAGAGCTTTTCCAGCAGGGCCTTCATGTCCACTTCGCTGACTTTTTTCTGAGAGAGGTGAAAGCGATTCAGACAAAAGCGCGTCAGGCGGATGTCGTCCTGCATTTCCTTTGTCGTCGTGTAGCGCATGGCTTCCTCTTTGACGGGGGCGACGACTTCCGGCGTGGCGACGACCGGGCTTGCATTTTCTGCGGCGGCGAGGAGCGCGGGAAGGGCCAGGAACGCGGCGAGCGCGGCGTAGCGGAGGTTTTTCCGGGAGACAGGCATTTTTAGAAAAGGACTTACGTGACGGATTATTTTTTCTTAGCGGACTTCTTGGCGTACTTGCATGCGGGAGCCGCGTTCGGCGTTGCGCCTTCCGGCGCGATGATGGCGTCGGCAAGTCCGTATTCGATGGCTTCCTGCGCGCTCAGGTAGAAGTCGCGGTCGGTGTCGCGCGTGATTTTTTCGAGCGGCTGTCCGGAGGCGGCAGCGAGGATACGGTTGAGCTCTTCGCGCGTGCGTTCCATTTCTTGTGCCTGAATATGGATGTCAACGGCCGGCCCCTGGAACTGGCCCATAATCAACGGCTGGTGGATCATCACCTGGGCATGCGGGTAGAGGAAGCGGTTGCCTTTTGCGGGGGCACTCAAAAGAATCGAGCCCATGGAGGCGGCCATGCCGGTGACGACGACTTTGACCGGCGAGGAGATCAGCTTAATTGTGTCATAAATCGCCATGCCTGCCGTGATGGATCCGCCCGGCGTGTTGATGTAAAAGGTGATGGCTTCGCCCGGAGCGACGGATTCGAGGTAGAGGAGCTTTTCCGTGATGTCGCGTGCGGAGGCGTCGTTTACCGAGCCCCAAAGGAAAATTTTTCGTTGTTTGAGAAATTCTTTTTGGATTTGGACCGAAATGGGGGAGTTTTCTGCCGTTTTCTGTTCGTCGTTGTCACACATAATAAAAGTTTTAGTGCAAAATTTATGCCATGGGACCGGCTTCGGCAAGCTTTTGCCTGCTTGCGGGAGACCTCGCGAAGTGATATAAATAACGAAGTATGAAAATTGCAGTAATCGGAAGCGGAAACATGGGCAGCGCAATCGTGCGCGGCCTGCTTGCCAAGCGGGTTTGTCCGGCGGCGGAGATTACTTGTACCGCCCGTTCCGAGGCGACGTTGAATGCGTTGGCGGCGGAGCTTCCCGGCATCGGACTTTCCCGGGATAACCGTTCGGCGGTTGCGTCGGCGGACTGGGTGTTGCTCTGCGTGAAGCCTTGGCTTATCGAAAGCGTTGCGGCGGAAATCCGCGACAGCCTGCGCGAGGGAGCCGTCGTCGCCTGCGTTGCTGCGGGAGTTTCCCTGGAGCAACTCGAAAACTTTTTTGCGCCGGCGGGAACGCGTGCGTTTTTCCGCATTATGCCGAATACGGCGGCGGCTTGCGGCGAGAGCATGACCTTCCTGTGTGCGAAAAACGCAAGCGCCGAACAGCTCGAGACCGCGCAGACGCTCTGCGGCGCTCTCGGAAAGACTTTGCTTATCGACGAAAAGCAGATGGCGGCCGGCACGGCGCTGGCGTCCTGCGGAATCGCCTTTGCGATGCGCTACATCCGCGCAGCTTGCGAGGGCGGCGTCGAACTCGGATTCTATCCGGGCGTTTCCCGCGAAATCGTTTTGCAAACCCTGCGCGGCGCCGTAGAATTGCTCGAGCAAAGCGGCGAACATCCCGAAGCGGCGATTGACCGCGTGACAACGCCCGGCGGAGTCACGATTCGCGGACTCAACGCCATGGAGGCCGCCGGATTCACGCCCGCCGTCATTGCGGGACTAAAGGCCGCCCGATAATTTTTTCCAAAAATTGCTTAATTACTCACCCCAAAATCATGAAACGCATTACCGTAAAAATCGGCTCTAACGTGCTTGCGCGGCAAGACGGCACACTCGACGTCACGCGCATGTCGGCTCTGGTGGACCAAGTGGTCGCACTGAATCGCCGCGGCATCGAGGTGGTTCTTGTTTCGTCCGGTGCCGTCGCTTCCGGACGCAGTGAACTGCGAATCCCCGCCGACCAACTCGATTCGGTGTCGGCACGCCAACTCTTTTCCGCCGTCGGCCAGGCCAAGCTGATGAATCGCTACTTCGATTTCTTCCGTAGCAACGGAAGTGCCTGCGGACAGGTGCTGACGACGAAGGAGTTTTTCACGACGCGCTCGCATTACCGCAATCAGAAGCGTTGCATGGACATCATGCTCGCCAACGGTGTCGTGCCGATCGTCAACGAAAACGACACGATCTCTATTACGGAGCTGATGTTTACGGACAACGACGAACTCTCCGGTCTTGTCGCCGAAATGATGAATGCGGACATGCTGATTATCCTTTCTAACGTGGACGGTATTTTCGACGGCGATCCGTCCAAGCCCGGCGCGCAGGTCATTCGTGAAATCAAGCCGGAAGACACTGATTTTTCGATGTGTGTCACGCGCACCAAGTCTCAGTTCGGGCGCGGCGGGATGATGACGAAATGTAATATCGCGCGCCGCATCGCTTCCGAAGGCATTCCCGTCGTTATCGCCAACGGCAAGCGAGAAGACATTCTTTTGAACTTGGTTGACGATCCTACGGGAACGCTTTGCACGCGCTTCCTGCCCGCCGAGAAAACGGAGCCCGGGAACCGCGTTTACGCACGCCGCGAAATCGTCATTACGGCGGAGGCTGAAAAGGAAATTCGTACAGGGCATCCGCGTAGCCTGAACGCCGGCGACGTCCTGCGCTGCGGCGGTGAGTTTTTCCGCGATGAGCTTGTCCGCATCGTCAACGGACAGGGCGAAAATATCGGCTGCGGGAAGGCACTTTGCTCGGCGGCCGAATTGACCACTTGGATTGAAAACAACACGGAGGACAACCATCCCGTTGTTCACTACGATTATCTCTTTTTGGACTGAGTTGCCATGGAATCCATCTCCGAAAAATGCAAACGGATTTTTGCGGAAGCGCGGGAGGCCAGCCTTGCCGTAGCCCGCTTGGGTGACAGCGCCATCGCGCGCCTTTTGTGCGCCGTTGCCGATGCCGTCGATGCCGATGCCGAAACCGTTCTCGCCGCGAATCGGGACGACTGCTCCCGCATGTCGCCGGATAATCCGAAATACGACCGCCTGTTGCTTACGCCGGAGCGCCTCGCCGCCATCACCGGCGACATGCGCCGTGTATCCGAACTGCCTTCGCCGCTCGGTAAAATTATTGCGGAAAACGTACGTCCGAATGGCCTGCGCATCAGTAAGGTTTCCGTGCCGATCGGCGTTATCGGCGTTATTTACGAAGCGCGTCCGAATGTCACTCTCGATGTTTTTTCGCTGTGTCTGAAAAGCGGAAACGCCTGCATTTTGAAGGGCTCGCACGATGCCGAAGCGACGAACGAGGCCTTGGCCAAGATTGTGCGCGTGACCTTGGAAAAGTCCGGGGTACCGGCCGGAGCCTGTTCGCTCTTGCCTTCGCCGCGCGAAGCCACGATGGCCTTACTTCACGCAGTCGGCGACGTTGATCTTGCCATTCCGCGCGGCTCGCGTGCGTTGATTGATTTTGTGCGGGAAAACGCGCGTATCCCCGTCATCGAAACCGGTGCCGGCATCTGCCATGTTTACTTCGATGCTTCCGGCGATGTCGAAAAGGGGCGCGAAATCGTTTTCAATGCGAAGACACGCCGCGTCAGCGTCTGTAATGCTTTGGACTGTCTGCTCGTTCACGCTTCCCGCGTTGCTGATTTGCCGTCGGTTTGCGGGAAACTCGCCGAGAAAAACGTCACGATTTTTGCCGATCCGACGGCGTTTTCCGCCTTGTCGGGCTGCTATCCGGAGCCCTTGCTGAAGGAAGCGGGGCCGGAGAGCTTCGGGACGGAATTTTTAGATTACAAAATGAGCATCCGCACCGTGGCGACACTCGAAGAAGCGCTCGTGCACATCGCCCGCAACGGTTCCCATCACAGCGAAGCCATTGTCGCCGAAGATGCCGATACCCTCGCGAAATTCCTGCGTGAGACGGATGCTGCCTGCGTTTATGCTAATGCCTCCACGGCGTTTACTGACGGTGGGCAATTCGGCTTCGGCGCGGAAATCGGGATTTCGACCCAAAAACTCCATGCGCGCGGACCGATGGGCCTCGAAGCGCTGACGACCTATAAATACCTGATCGAAGGCACCGGTCAGGTACGACTTGCTTAAATTGTTCTATGCGGAAAATCACTCTTCTCGGAGCCACCGGTTCTATCGGCGAAAACACGCTTGAAGTCGTGGACGCCCATCGCGATGCCGTCGAACTCGTCGGCATTGCTGCTAATACGCGTTGGCGCGAACTTGCGGCCATCGCGCAGAAATACGCGGTGAAGCATGTTGCGATCTTCGACGAAACAGCGGCGAAGGAAGCACAGAGCTCCGGGGCTTTTCCGGCGGGAACCCGTTTCTACGTCGGTTTGGACGGATTGATTGAAATTGCGACGCTCACCGAGGCGGATCTCGTCATCACTGCAGTCGTCGGGACTCTGGGACTTAAGCCGACTCTGGCGGCGATTCATGCCGGCAAGGATGTCGCCGTCGCCAGTAAGGAGATTCTTGTGCTCGCCGGGCAGTTTGTCATGGCGGCGGCGCGGGAACGCGGCGTCAAAATCCTGCCGATGGACAGCGAGCACAATGCGATTTTCCAATGCATCGGAGAAGAAAAACGCCACGTCGATCGCCTGATTCTGACGGCGAGCGGCGGCGCTTTCCGCGATTATACACTTGAGGAAATGGCGCGTGTCGTTCCTGCCGATGCTCTGAAAAATCCGAATTGGAACATGGGGCCGAAGGTGACTGTTGATTCGTCCAGCATGGCGAACAAGGGCTTGGAGCTGATTGAAGCGACGTGGCTCTTCGATTTGCCGGAATCGCGCATCGACATCGTTGTTCACCCGCAAAGCATTGTGCATTCGATGGTGAAATTTTGCGACGGTTCTGTCATCGCGCAATTGGCCCCGCCGTCGATGACCTTCCCGATCCAACATTGCATTTTCTACCCGCAGCGTCTTGCGGGAACGCGTCCGTCTCTGGATTTCACTCAGGCGTTTTCGCTGGAATTCCGTGCGCCGGATTACGGGAAATACAAATGCCTGCGTCTTGCGCGTGCCGCTTCCCGCGCCGGAGGCATCGCGCCCGCCGTTTTCAACGCCGCGAACGAAGTCGCCGTCGATGCGTTTTTGAAAGGGAGAATTCCCTATCTCGAAATTCCGGAAATCATCGAGCGTACTCTCGCAAAAATCTCCAATCGCGTTCCCGCTGATTTGGATGATGTCCTTGCCGCCGATGCCGAGGCGCGGCTGGTCAGTGGGCAGTGAATGCTAAGCGGTGAATCGTGAGTCGCGTTATTGCCGCTCACGAGTCACCGATTTCCGATTAGCGCTCCGCCATCTTATAAATGGCGAGGATGTCGTTGGAATAGAGTTTGCGGAAATTGCCTTGGGGAATTTCCTTGCCGTCGTTTGAACGGGCGAGGACGGCTTTTCGGGCCATTTCTTCGAAGCGGGAATCGTCGGGAATACCGAGTTCGCGCATCGTCGTCGGCAGACCGAGCTTGCGCCAGAAGCATTCAAGCGCGTCGATGCCGGCAAGGGCGAGTGATTCGTCGTCACGGGGTGTGCCGTCGGGAGCGGTTTCGCTGACACCGAAGACGTTTTTGGCGAAGCGGGCAAAGCGGGCGACATCCGTTTTGTAAACGTAGCGCATCCAGGAAGGAACGACGGTGGCGAGTCCGGCGCCGTGGGCGACATCGTAGAGCGCGCTGATTTCGTGTTCCATACCGTGGGAGGCCCAGTCCTGTACGCGACCGAGCCCGAGCAAGTTGTTGTGGGCGAGCGTGCCGGCGAATCCGATTTCCGCCCAAGCGTCGTAGTCCTGCGGATTTTCCGTCAGCTTGCAGGCGTTGTCGATAATCGTGCGTAGCGTTGCTTCGCAGAGTGCATCGGTGAGTTCGACCTTCGGCGTGAGAGTGAAATAACGCTCGAAGATATGGCACATCATATCGCAAACTCCGTTGGCGATTTGGTTGCGAGGAAGGGTGAAAAAGAGCTCCGGATTGAGGATGCTGAAAACCGGGCGGAGCAGTTCGCTGCCGTAGCCGAGCTTGAGCTGTGTGGCGTCGTCGGTGATGACGGTGTTCGGGCTGGCTTCGGATCCCGTCGCCGGAAGCGTCAGAATTGTGGCGACATCGACGGCTTTGCGAATCGGTTTGCGCGACATGAAGTTGTCCCAGACATCGCCGTTTTCTTCGTGCACGCCCATGGCGATGGCTTTCGCGGAATCGACGACGCTGCCGCCGCCGACGGCGAGGATGAGACTGATGTTTTCGCGACGGCAAAGATCGATGCCCTCGCGCACGAGGTCGAGGCGCGGATTGGGAACGACGCCGCCGAGTTCGACGATTTCCACGCCGTGTGCACGCAGGGAGGCGACGACGGTATCGTAGAGCCCGCTACGCTTAATGCTTCCGCCGCCGAAGTGCAGGAGGACCTTGTCGGCGAGTTTGCGGGCTTCGGCGCCGACTTCGTTTTCGGTGCCGCGTCCGTAGATGATTTTCGTGCGGTTGTAATAGGTGAAATTTTCCATGCTACGTGGGGGACGGTTTTCGGTTGTGTTTGTCGGGCCTTAACGTTTTTCCCGGGTCAGGACGAGCGAGGGAGCTTGGGCGGCGGCGGAGCAAACGTATTCGATACGAATCTTGTGCGTGCCTGCGGCGAGGCGGATGCCGCGCGTGCCCGTCGGGTTTTCCGTGCCGACGTTGGCGTAGGAGCGGGCGGCCGTTCCGGGCTTGTAAAGCTTGTCCGCGTCGATGAGCTGGATGTCGTAGAGGTGGACGAAGGCCTTGCTGCCCTTGGCGCTGTCGGTTTGGAGCGTGAAAACGTATTCGGCATTTTCCGGAACCGAGACGGTACCTTCGATGAGAATGCCGCGTGCTCCGCGTTGGCTGATGAATTCCTTCGGGAGGAGATTTTCGCCGAGTGCTTTTTGTGCTTTGCCGGAGAGCACGGCTTTGCGGTGGGTCTGGCGGAAATCCGGAACCCAGGGGAACGCTTTTTGCGCGGCAAAGGTCTTGTATTCGAAACTGATTTTTTCCGGATCGCCGGCTCGGGTGAGGGCGGGAACCGGATTTTTTTCGAAAAAGCTTTTCTGCGAAAAGTCCAGTCCGCGCGTATATTCATGCGGGTGCTTGCCGTCGAAAGCGCGGCGGGAGCGCAATGCCTTGTCGCGCAGCTTTTGCTGGAAGTCTTCGCCGAATCCGGGCTTGCCGGCAAGATTCTTCGTTTCCTGCGGGTCTTTCAGCGTATCGTAAATTTCAAAAACGACGGCGCCGTCGCCTGAGAACTTGGAGTGCTCGTTCAGGTTGCGCGCCAAGCCCTTGTAGCCGTTTTCCCAGACGACGAGTTGGTTGCGGCGCGGGAGCCCGTGGTGGGCGGGCGCGAAATCCCCGCGGCGACTCGAGGAACCGCCGACGGAGTACTCGCAGTAGATTTGTCCGGGGATGCGTTTGCCGTCGCCGGTCAGAATCGGCAGGAGCGAGACCCCGTCAGAGCTCGACGGCACTTCCGCGCCCGCGACATCGGCGAAAGTCGCCAGCCAGTCGTGGAACTGGGACGGCTCGGTCGTCGTTTTTTTCTTCGGAATAAATTTCGGCCAGCGTACGATGGCGGGAACGCGCAGGCCGCCTTCGAAGACGTCGCGTTTGATACCGTCCATCATGCCGTAGGATTTGAAAAATGCGGGGTCCTGCGCGGGCGAACCCGAGGCGTAGAACGCGGTTTTTCCGCAGTCGTTGCCGGCTTCTTCGTGAGGGCCGTTGTCGGCCGTGAAGACGACGAGCGTGTTGTCGTCGATTTTCAAATCTTTAAGCAGCTTGAAAAGGTCTGCCATGGCGTCGTCCACGCGGCGGATCATTGTCGAGTGGCGGCGTGCGGCATCGGTCGCAAAGTTTTTGTTGTCGGGGTGGATGTAGGAGTCCGCCTGACCGAGCTTGGGGTCGGCGGTGTTGACGGTGCCGTCTTTAGTCCATTGGACGCCGCCCTTGAGGCCGCCGCCGGCCGGATACGGACAATTCGGCACGCGCAGGGATCCGTGCGGCGCGGGCAGGGCGAGGTAGACGAAGAAAGGCTGGCGCGGATTGGCTTTTTTGCTTTTGACAATCCAGTCCTTGGCGCGTGCGGTGAAGAGGTCGGTCGAGTACGCGTAGCCGCCTTTGAGTTTTTCCGTTACGTCGGTTTCGTTTTCCCAGACGTAGCGGCCCGAGTTGGCGGGATAGTGGTAGTGTCCGGCGAGGTGATCGAAGAGACCGTAGAAATAATCGAAGCCGCGCTCGCGTGCGCGTGCGTAGCCGCTGTTGCCGGTGGAACCGTTTCCGACGCCGCCGATGCCCCATTTGCCGATGGCAGCGGTGGCGTAGCCGGCTTCCCGGAGCACGGAGCCGAGGGTGTGAACATCGGCAATCGGCGTGTCGAAAGTGTTGTCACGCACTTGGCGGGTGTGTCCCTGGTGCATGCCCGTCATGAGCGAGGCGCGGGCGGGAGCGCTGACCGGGCAGGACGTGTAGTGGCGGGAAAGCAAAATGCCTTCGCTTGCCATTTTATCGAGAGTCGGTGTCTTGAATCGGTGCGTGCGGTTGCGGTTTTTGAATTTTTCGCCGTAAGCCCAATTACAGTTGAGGTCGCCCCAACCCATGTCGTCCACGAGCACGAGGAGAATGTTCGGGCGCGCGCCGGAAGCGCTTTGCGGGGCCGCGCCGAGGGCTTGCGGGAGGACGAAGGGAGTAACGGATGCCGCTAAGAGCGCGGTTTGGAGCATTTTTTTTGCACGAAACATCGGAAGAAAAAGAATTTGAAACGAGTGTGTTATTGCCGAAAGCTTAGTTTACCTTGCGGCAGAGCCAGACGGCGTAGAAGAACAGAATCAGATTCGGGGCCCATGCAGCGGCCACCGGCGGGAGCCATTGTTTGGCGCCGAGGGCGTTGAAAATGTTCGTTAGCAGGAAGTATGCGGCGAAAAGACCGATGGATTTGGAGACGCCGACCATCGGGTTGGTGCGTACGCCGGCGACGGCAAAGGGAATGGCGATGCCGACGACGATGAGGCAGCAGAACGGGCTTGCCAGAATCGAATTGTAGTGGACGGAGTATTCGGCGATGCGTGCGGCGTTTTCTTCTCCGCCGATGGAGTCGAGCATTTCGCGGATTTCCGGAATGGAAAGGTTGCGCGGCTTTTTGTTGGTCAGGGCCATCAGACGTGGGTTTTCCGGGAATTCGTCGCAGGACAACTTCAGGGTGTTTTTGCCGGCGGGATGGAATTTATCGAAGGTTTTCTGCGTTTTGGGCGGTTTTCCGGGGCCGAATCCGAAGTCGACGAGGCGCCCGTCAAAAAGTTCCCAACTGCCGCTCGTTTCGTCGTAGCGTCCGGTTTCGGCGACGATTTCCTTTTCGAGCTCGCCCTTTTGGTTGAAGCAGTAGATGTTGACGTTTTGTGCTTCGCCGGTGTAGGACTTGAAATTGGAAATCAGCCAGATGTGGCGCTCGGCGGCGTTGTTGTAAAAGAGGCGTTCGCCGCGTTCGCCGGCTTTGTCGTATTGCTGAATGATGCGTGCCGTGCGTTCGGTGGCGTAGGGCACGAAGGTGGCGTTGAGCAGGAGCATCAGCAGGGACAGGAGTGCTCCGGCAATCCAGAGGGAGCGCGTGATGCGGAAGATGCCGAGTCCCGCCGCACGCCAGGCCGTCAATTCCTGGTTTTTATGGAAGTGCCCGAGGATGAAGAGCAGGGATACGAGGAGCGATACCGGAATGACGATCGGCAGGAAGCCGACGGCCGTCATACCGAAAAATTCCAGCATTTCGAGGGTGGGGATCTGCCATTCGATCAGATCCTGCAGGTCGTTATAAACGGAGGAAATGAGCAACATTCCCACCATCGCGCAGAGCGCCATGAGGAAAATTTTGAGCCATTCCTTGAGAACGTGTTTGTCGATAATCGGGAGCATCAGATTCTTCAGAGAGTGTAGCGTGATCGTGCGTGAAGGCGAGGATTAATGCTGTTCGAGGATTTTTTTGGCGCGTTCCCGCCGCTCGAGCTTCTCCTGCTCTTCCTTTTCTTTTTTGCGTTTTTCGATGAGGGCCTGGCGTTCGGCTTCCTTCTCCGCCGCCAAGGCCGCTTTTTCGGCGGCATAGGTCGGCAGACGGCGCGGGTAACCCTTGCAGGGCGTCCAGATTTTTGATTCGCCTTTAAACTTGCTGCGGACCTTGTTTTTGGCCTTTTCGGAAAGATCGATTTTCCAGCGTTCGAAGTAGGGAACAAGGTTTTTCCCCGTTGCTTCCGAGAGCGCTACGAGGAAGAAGTCCCAACGGTCGCGATTGGTCGTTTCGTTGTTAAAAGGCTGTTCCTCGTGGTGGCGCAGGGCGACCTTGCGGAAGGAGTCGTAGCCGAGTCCGCGCATCAGTTCGACGAAGAAGTACAGCTTCAGTCGCACGTCTTCTTCCGCATCGAAGCTCGTCTTGTTGCTTTTCGTCAGGAATGCGTGGATGCTTTCCTTCATGTCTTCCGGGGCGATGGAGGTACCGTCCCACGCCTGTTCGTAGGAGGTGCCGATGGCCTGCGTTTGGCTGATGGTCGAGAAGAGGTTGACGGTTACTTCCCCGCAGCCGTCGAAGCGGAAGGGCGCCCACTGGTGATTGTGGCCCAATTCGTGCCAAAGGCCCCAGCTGCCCTGTTTAACGAGCATGCCGCTCTTGATACAGTTGCCCCAGTCCATATAGCCCATGGCGGGATAGCCCGAGTGGCCGTAGCCGACGGAAATCTGTTCGTCGATGACAAAGCGCATCGGCGTCGCAATCTGGTCCGGGTATTTGTCCCAGCCGATCAGCCAGTCCTGGACCGCCATTCCGCGCTGAAGATTCTTGCAGAGGCGGCGCGGAATTTTCAGCAGACGCAGGTGTTCGGCGGGAACGGTGAAAATCAGACGCGGGACGGCGATTTCGCCCCACGGCGCTTTGCACTCGGCGAGTTGCTTTTGCCATTCTTCCTGTTTGACGACGGCGATGTCCACGCCCTTGTCATCCTTGTGGCCGAGCACGAAGAGTGGCGAGGCCATTCCGCCGGAAATTTCCACACGCACGGGTCTGTGCTTCGGGTGCACGCCTTTGACATCAAGGTAAATGAGACCGCCGAAGGGGTTGGCGAGTTCGGCTTTCTTATCGCCGGCTTTGATGCGGACAGCGTTCGTCATTTTCGGCGGGCGCTTCTGCTTGTTGTCGTGATGCTTTTCGAGGTGCCCCTTGGTGATGAAGTCCGTGTGGCAGCCGATACGCAGATCCATGTCGAATTTGGCTTTGCCTTTGACGGTAACGGAGATTTTGGCCCCCGGAGGCGCATAGAGACCGAGACTGTGCCAGCCGCCGACTGCGGGGTCGATTTCCACGGCGCGTTCAATTAAGTCCACTTCGCCTTCGGGGACGCCCGGGAAAATTTCCGCCATGCGAGCCGCTTTCGTGTGTTTCGGATCGCCTTTGAGGATGTCGTCGATTTTGGCAATCCACGCATCGATTTTGGCGTTATCCGTACACGGTTTCTTCGGATGCGGCAAATCGTCCAGCGCCGGGTCTTTTTCCGCCTTGTCCCAGCTCCACTTGCCGATGATTTTGTCTTTCGCACAGGGGATTTTGTCCCGATATTCCGGTGCGAATACATTGGTTTCGAGGGCCTGTTCCAAAGTGATTTCATCTTTTGCCGGCGCGGCAAAGCCCGGGAGGGAATTTCCGCAGAGAGCGAGCGCGGTGAGGCAGGTAAAAAGACGCAACAAATTCATGGTCTCAGAATAATAAAAGGGAGGCCTCGGTCTCAAACAAAATCCTTGTTTTCCGTGCTTGCCGTTTGCCGACGAGAAAATGCGTTTTTGCGGAGTTTTGACTTCAAAAAAAGCTCCGAAGGGAATACAGATCTTAACATGCGTTCAGAGAATTCAAACCCGGCGGCCGCTTTTCCGCCGTTTCGCGTCGGAATCGGTTACGATGTTCACCGCTTAGGCGCGGGCCTGCGCTGCGTCCTCGGCGGTGTGGAGATCCCTGCAGAAATCGGCTGTGTCGCCCATTCGGACGGTGATGTCGTGGCGCACGCTTTAGCGGATGCGATTTTGGGGGCCTTGGCGCTACCGGATATCGGACATTTTTTCCCGCCGAATGATCCCGCTTGTGCCGGCATGGATTCCATGAAAATCGTCGCCCGGGCCGTTGAGGAAGCGCGTGCCCGCGGCTACACGGTCGGTAATGTCGATATTGCCGTCATCGCAGAGCGTCCGAAGCTCGGAAAATATGTTCCCGCGATGCGTGAGCGCCTCGGTCGTGTCTTGAGGGTTCCTGCGGATTGCGTCGGCGTGAAGGCGACGACGAACGAAAAGCTCGATGACATCGGCGCCGGTGCGGGAATCGCCGTACACGCCGTTTGCATGCTCCTCGCCGACGGCATGTTCCGCCGGGATTAAATTTTCGATTTTTGACGAAACGGTTTTTTAACGAAAGAAGATTATGGCTGTAAAAACGATGCGTGTTGAAGGACTTGCCGGTGGCAAGGGTCATGTACTGATTAAGCATTTGCTCGATGCCGAGCAGATGAAGCGCTCCGCACGGATGTACGCGGAAGTGACGCTGGAGCCCGGCTGCGAAATCGGTTTCCACAAACACACGAACGAGAGCGAAACCTATTACGTGCTTGCAGGAAGCGGAGACTACAACGATAACGGCGTCGTCCGCAAAATCGGCGTCGGCGACGTTACCTTTACGCCGAATGGTTCGTCCCACGGTCTGCTCAACACGGGGACGGAAAATCTCGTCATCATGGCGCTGATTCTCCTCGACTAAGCACAGCCGCGGGTTGTGCCGATTCCGAATTGATTCGCCGGGCTTTACTCGCCGGCGTTCGAAGACAAACCCTTGAGGCAAGCGCCGCCGCAATTTTGTTCGCCAGGCGGTGGCTTGCTGTATTTAATTGCAAAACATGGAATCTCCGCTCAGTCAAAATCCCAAACTTTTCCCGTCTCTTGACGCTGCCGTCGCGCGTCGCAAACAACTCGCCGAAGCCGGCAAAAAACTCGTGCTGACGAATGGCTGTTTCGATCTTCTGCATTGCGGGCACGTCTATTATTTGCGTGCCGCCGCGCAACTCGGCGACGAACTTTGGATCGGGCTTAACGGTGCGGACAGCGTGCGTGCTCTCAAAGGACCGACGCGCCCGGTGCAGGGCGATTTGGAACGTGCGTTCACGCTCGGCGCGCTCGAATTTGTGTCCGGCGTCTTCTTCTTCCACACGCCGCGCCTGGATGCCGAAATCCGCGCTTTGCGTCCGGATGTTTATGCGAAGGCCGGCGATTATACGTTAGAAACGCTCAACCCCGACGAGCGTGCAGCCCTGTTGGAATGCGGCGCCAAAATCGAGTTTTTGCCGTTCCTCCCCGGCTTTTCCACGACAAGCCTGATCGGGAAAATTTCTTGCGCGGCGGCTGCGGGAACGCTTTAAGGCATATCATTGCGGCGCCCCGGAAAACATATGAAAAAGCAACTGACAGCCTTTTTTTCGCTCTGTGCTTCCGTAGTCGGAGTTGCGGAATCCGCTGACTCCGCCGAGGCCGATCTTTTGTCCCGCGTTTTCGTGGTCGCCGCGGCGAACGATGCGGACTCAATCGAGCTCGCCGAATACTATATGTCCCGACGCGGGATTCCGGCTGAGAACCTAATCGCCTTTCCGATGCCGACGGCGGAAACGCTTTCTTGGAACGATTTCGCGGAAGAACTGCACGCTCCGCTCTTGCATGAATTGTGTCGTCGCGGTCTCGTTGACGGCACGCTCGGTGAAAAGCGCGATGCAAGCGGTCGCCTTTTGCTCGAATTACCGGCGGATTTTAAGCCGGAAAACGCGCGTGCAGGGACGCGAATCGCCTACCTCGTTGTTTGTCGCGGGGTGCCGCTACGCATTCAAAACGATGCGTCCAAATTGCCGCCGCTTCCGCCTGCTAAAGAGGGAGCGCCTGCGCCGAAACGCGCGGCGCTCGAAACGAATTGCGCGTCGGTGGACTCCGAGTTGGCGCTGATTGCCGCTCCCGGGCTTCCGGTGAACGGCGCGGTACCCAGTCCGTTTTTCAGGGACGCCAAGCAGTCGAATCTGAAATCGCTTTTTCTTAAAGTCGCCCGGCTGGACGGCATTACGCTCGCCGATGCGAAGTCTCTGGTTGACGGTGCTTTAAACGCGGAGAAAAAAGGCCTGATGGGGCGTGCTTATATTGATATCGGCGGGCCGCACAAGCAGGGCGACGTTTGGCTGGCGACGGCGGAAAAAATTGTCCGCGGACTCGGCTTCGACACGAGCGTCGAGCCTTCGAAAAAGCTTATGGCGGCAACGAGCCGCTACGATGCACCGGCACTTTATTTTGGCTGGTATACGCAAAATGTCGGCGGCTTTTTCCTCGATTCGAATTTCCGTTTTCCCGCCGGCGCCTGTGCGATTCACATTCACAGTTTTTCTGCGACCTCCATGCGCTCGGCGACGGCTTGGACGCCGGCCCTCGTGGCGCGCGGCGTGACCGCAACCGTCGGCAATGTTTACGAACCCTACCTCGGTCTTTCGCATCATCCGCATTATTTTGCCGAAGCGCTTGCGGCGGGCATGAGTGCCGGAGATGCCGCCGCCTTCGCGAATCCCGCGTTCAGTTGGCAGACGATTTTTGTCGGCGATCCGCTTTATCGCCCCTTTAAAAAATCCCTCGATGCCCAACTCGAGGAGGCCAAGACGGGCTTCCCGACGCGCCTGCATCAGTACGCTTTTTTGCGTGCCGCTAATCTTGCCCGTGCGGCGGAGAAAAACGACGAGGCGGATAAAATCCTGAACGGCGCCCGTTTTTATGCTCCCGGTGTCGCTCTGGAATACGCCATTGCCCAAAACAATTTCTCAAAGACCTACCGTCTTGACTGGAGGTACAAACCGGGAAATCTCGTCCTCGAAAATCCCGGTCTCTTGCTGGAAATCGTCCGCTTTTGGGCAGAGCATGGCAAGGCGGAGGAAGCCGTTAAATACTACGGCGAACTCCTCGCGCGCCGCTTCGTACCCGAGCACGTTCGAGCCGCGGTTTTGAGCGAGGCAATCGCTTGCGCCGAAAAACACCACGTACCCTCTGCGCCCGTTCGCAACTGGCGGGAAGAGCTGCTTCGGCTTTCGCCGAAACAATAGCGAATTCCGAGTTTCGAATTCCGAATGATTGCTTCGGGGATGTTGGAGAAGTTGAAACGCCCTACGGAAAGTTTAGAAGCTTAAGAGCTGAAGCGTTTAGTCGGCATGGCCGCGAAGCGGCAATTATGAATCCAGAATTCCGAATGATACCGCTCTGCAAATTCGATAATTAGGTTTAGGATGATCCTACCTAGAGCTCTCAACATCTAATAACTCCGCTTAAGCCGTGTTCCTCTCGATTATGCGAGCTAAACTTTTCAGACCACCTCTAGAAATTCGTTTTTTAGATTTGGTTTCAAGCTTTTTTCCATTCTGCTTGTCAGAATATGTGCGCCGAAGGCGTACTACATTGGATAACCGCGGGTGCAGGCTTTGGCCGTAACCCGCGGACAAACTCCGAAAAGCAATCGCCGCTAAGTGACGGCGGAAGCTCCCTTTGCGTACCTGCGGCGTAATGGAATGGAGGACTTAAGATTTTGTTCCATTGCGCCGCAAGTGCGTCGGGGGCGTAAGCATGTTTTCGAGCGGCGCATGTCTTTTTATGGATTATCCGCGGGTTTCGGCTTTGCCTACACCCGCGGTTATCCGATGTCGTGCACCTCCGGCGCACATAACTTAATCTTGAGACAGATTTTGAATTTCTATAGGCAACCTTTAGCTATTAAGCTTCTAAGCTTCCCGTATAGTGCGATTGTCGAATTCATTAAGCGGTAATCATTCGGAACTCGGAATTTGGGATTCGGAACTGCGAGCGTGTCGGCACAAAAAAACGTTCCCGAGAGGGAACGTTTTTTTAATGCCAAACAGCGAGCTTATTTTGCGGCTTCTTCTTTTTTGTCGTCGGCTTTCTTTGCCGGGAAGAGAACGGCGAGGCGTTCTTTGACGGCGTTGGTGATATCGATTTCCGGCTTGAAGAAAACAACCGTGTTCGGTGCCGTGTTGAGGACGAGGTCGATATTGTTTTCCTTGGCGTATTCCTGAACGACCGGAAGGATTTCCTTGATGATTTTGTTGAGCTCGGCGGCGCGTTTTTCTTCGATTGTACGCTTGGCCTGGTTGAGGGTTTCCGTCAGTTCCTGGCGTTCTTTCAAGATGGCCTTGTTGAGCTCGACGGCTTCTGCTTTGGCTTTTTCCTTGGCGGATTCGCTGTTCATCGGATTTTCGACTTCCTTGACGAGCTTTTGGAGGGCTTCGGCCTTCTTGTTGAGCTCGGCGACGGCGACTTTTTCCTGTTCCTGGATGAGGAGGACATCGGCCTTGAGTTTCTCAAGAGCGATCGGCGTTTTGGAGAAGCTTTGAATGACGGCATCCATGTTGATGATGGCCGTTTTCGTGGCTTGCGCGAAGAGCGTTCCCGCAGAGACTGCGAGGACGGCTACGAGGAGGGTGATTTTTTTGAACATAATTTTTAAGTAATTGTATTATTTGTATTAAAAACTGGTGCCGAAGGAAATATTGAAACGCATGCCGTCGTCATTTTCTTCGGTGCTGTGGATCGGGAAGCCGATGTCGAGGTTGAGCAGGGCGCCCCAAACGAGCATGCGGAATCCGAACCCGACGTCGTCGTTCCATTCCCGCGGCGAGAAATCGAAGGATTTGGCGTTGACGTAGCCGCCGTCGTAGAAAAGGGCGAAACGGAGCTGGTCGAGGAGCTTGATCGTGTATTCCGCGGGGAGGAA
>JAZRTJ010000084.1:0-88215 GCA_045651925.1 Candidatus Spyradenecus sp.
AGGTCGTCTCTAAGAGCTTTTCGAGAAGCCTGGAAGGCTCGAGAGATTTTACGGGAACGCTGACGTATCAGCAAAAAGGAAGCTATGACGAGATCTTGGCGGATTCGCCGGATCTCGGCATGCACAGCAAACATTTCCCGAGCGACTGCGTCTTGCAGACCTTAGACGCAAATTCCTCGGACGGAAACCTGTGGACCGTCGTCTGCAAGTTTTTCAAGCGCGCCGTCGAAACCTCAAAATTCAAACACGGCGGCCCATCCGAAAGGAATGTGAAAATCAAGACACTCGAAACACAAGTGCCGATTTTGAAGCATAGCCGATACGCTTCTATTCCGAAAGGATTTCGAGCCGTGTTTGAACAACTTAGTGCATCGGGAATTAACTCAAAAATCGATTTACCGCAATACGAAGCGGATAGAGTGAAATTATTAAAAGACGATTATATTCCGAACTCGGAAGCCAAAACAAAAATTACGATTGAAAACCTCTTCGAAAGAGTGAATGCCGGTCACGTAAGTAAGAACAAAGATCTGTTGCTCGAACTCTATGAAATGCTTGCCGTAAAAGGCATTAAAATTTTCCCAATTTCTTATTATGAGGTCACAGAGACAGAGCTCGTCAGCGAGTACAGCTTTTCGAAAGAACTCAGTAAGATTAGCAAACCCAATTGGTCAAAAATCCCTAAGCTACCCAATAGCGGGAATTGGCTACTTGGCAAAGAAGAAGCGAGTTGGAAGGAATCTCTCCGAAAATGGGAACGCGTGCGAACCTTTAAATCTCCCGCGGATGGAGGTATGTGGGACGAGAGGATTTTTAGTCCATAGATGGACCTTCGTCATATTTAACAAAGCGAACCTCAATATCCGCAACGACAGTAACCTCTTCAGGCCTTACATACCGAATTGAAAAATTATATGGCGTCCCTTCATCGACGATCTGCCACTGTCCGGGAGAGTCTGCGTTGGCATCGACAATACGAACGCGAAGATCTTCTCCGCTTTCGACGACTCGAACCCGATAATCCGAGCCTTGCGAGTGGTCGTGCTCAACTCTAATCTTTCCGTAAAGCTTCTTGGCAAGTTCCTTCTCAGAATCGCTTGCGAAAAGCACGACGGAGGCAAGGGCGAACAAGGCAAAGAGTATTTTCTTCATAATGTCTATTAGAACGCCGATCTCGCGGAAAAGTTTCAAGACCTTTTTGCCGGAGCGTCCACTCCGGAAGAGGGGGAACGTTACAATCCGGAAAGCTCTAACTGCTTATCATCCGGCAGGATTTTAAAAAATGCCGTCGCATCTTCAAGCGTTTGATTAACTCCTTTGTAGTGTCGTTTCAGTGTTTGAGTATTTGTGTGGCGCGTTGCGAGGATAGTTTTCCCGTCATCGTGATTAAAAGAGGCGAGCATCGTCGAAAACGTATGCCGCAAAACGTTTTGCTTCCAGTTGCAATTATTTGCGATTTTTCGGGCCACATTCGCGTAAGGAGTATCAATTGGTCCGGAGGGATTCATTCCTCCAAAATGTTTTAGCCAGGCAAAAACGGTTTCTGCTTGGTTCGGCAAAAATGTCGGTAGGATAAGCCAATCGTCTCCGGTTTTACAAACGCGGTTTCCCTCCTCGTCCGTTGCAGGGACGAGTATTGTCCGCTTTTCAAAATCAATCCATTCCCAACGCATTTTTTGTGCTTCGCTTCGTCGAAGCCCGGCAAAAAGTCTCAATGCGTAGTAGGGGACGTAAGCGGGGAAATTTTTCTCGATGTAGCGCATCGCATAACGCGCTTCCTCAAAGCTCCAAATTTCAACCCGCGAGTGTGTTTGAAGCGGCAAGAGCCGCTGATCGATTTGCGGGACTTCCGGAATCCAGCGCTTGGCCGATTTGCACCAGGAGAGAAAATTGCGCGTGTTATCCCAAAGATTTCGAATCGAGCGCGGAGAAAGGTGCGAAAACGAAAAAAGCCAAGATAGCAAGTTTTGAGCGTTAAGTTCGGCGAGGGCTTTTCCGCGAAACGTTTTCGATAGCTTTTTACCTGCCATCTTAAGAGCACGAATATGTTCTCCGCTTCGTCCGGATTTTTCCTGCCAATCAATAAACGCATTAAAGCAGGCATCTACGCTCGGAGCCGATGCCGCTTTCGGTTGGTAATAGCGTTTCCAAAAGAGTACTGCTTCAATCGGATCGAAATCTCCGCAAATTGCTTTAATTTTGTCGAAGGTTGCGCGGTCTTTGGAGTTGAATACAAGTGCGCTTTGACCTTGTTCGACCTCTGTCTTGCGGAAATTTTCGGCGAATTCTTCGGCCGCTTTGAGCGAAGAAAATGCCCGGGAAATTCTTTTGCCCCTAATCATTTTTTCAAAAACGTAGGGTTGGCGTTTTCTGCCCGGGTAGAAGTGAATGTTTTTTCCTTTTTTCATAACCGAAAATTAACCGAAAAATATGCGAGAAACAAGTTAAATTTTTTGCCGGGAGGCGAAAATAAAGGCTTGTCTCAAATCTTTAAAAGGTTAGCCTGCGTTTTATGGAAAATACAAGAAAACAAGAGGTCTACACGCAAAAAGCGCCCGTAAAATCCGCTTCGGCGAAGTTTACGAGCGCTTTTCAAAGTGGTGGAGATGAGGGGAGTCGAACCCCTGTCTTTCGACCTTTCGGAGGCAACGTCTACACGCTTAGCCGTCCGCTTGGATTTCGGTTTTCCTTAGGGCGGCGGCGCCCGGGAATCCCTATCCGCGTTCCCTTTTTTGGCTTCGCGGGAATGCGGACAAGCTCGAAGTTTTACCTGCTTTTTTGACGGCTCGCGCGCTTAGCAGGCGTAGGCGGGCGTAACCGTGCTGCAGCTAATTAGGCAGCAAGCGCGAACGCATTGCGTTCGAACGCGATGGTGTTGTTTTTGCCATTTAACGTGGCGATACATGATTTAGGAGGCCAAGTATCATCCTCCGCGTGCAATCACAACCTATTTGCCGAAATCGAATCCGGAACATCCCCGAAATTCATTGGAGCAAAAAGCGTGGAAGCTTTTATGAAAGAACAAGAGTGCGGGATTTTGCGTGAAGCTGGGAGGCCTGTCAAGGCTGCTTCGGAGTGCCGTCGGCTTGTGGCTGGCGCTTAACCGTTCCGTTTAGGCACGCGGGTGCGCTTTTTTGTAGGCTTTTTTCAGGCGGGAGAGGGTGACGTGGGTGTAGATTTGCGTCGTTGAAAGATTGACGTGTCCGAGTTGTTCTTGGACGAGGCGCAAGTCCGCATCGTGTTCGAGCATGTGAGTCGCGCAGCTGTGCCGGAGTTTGTGCGGGGTGATATCCATCGGCAGTCCGGCGAGCTTGAGGTATTTTTTCAGGCGGGTTTGGATGGTTTGCGGAGAGAGGGCACCGCCGCGCTTGGCGGGGAAGACGAACGTTTGCCCTTCGGTCCCGGCGAGGCTGTTGACCTGTTCCCGCAGGGCACGCATGGCGATGGTGCCGACGGGGACGATGCGTTCCTTGTTGCCTTTCCCCAAGACGCGCAGGGTTCCGGCTACAAAGTCGATGCGCTCGACGGTGAGTTCGCAGAGCTCGCTGATACGCAGGCCGCCGCCGTAGAGCGTTTCGAGCGCGGCCGTGTCGCGGGTGAATTCTTCTTCCGAGATGAGGGCCTGCTCGAGGGCGCGCGCCGGCATTTTGAGCAATTCGGCAATTTGCGTTTCGGTCAAAAACTTCGGCAGGCTTTTAGGTAGCTTCGGCAAGACAAGAGCGCTCATCGGTGAGGCGCTGACCAGCTTGCGGCTTCTCAGGAAACGGTAAAAACTCCGTAGCGCGGAGATGCGATTGTGGAGGGTTCTGCGGGAGAGCGGGGCGGCGGAAGCGTTTTCGCTCTGCCTTTCGATAATAAAGTCCCGCACGTCGCGGCGGGTGATTTTCGAGAAATCGCCGTCGAACCCGCAGGCTCCACGAGCCCAACGCGCGAAATCCCGAATCGCTTCGCCGTAATTGCGCACGGTGTAGCGGGAGAGGCGTCGTTCGTGCTTGAGGAATTCGCAAAATTGCCGGATGCGCCCTTCGCCGGGGACCGGAGGCTTCGCATCTTTTTCGCTGATCAGAACGAGGGGCATCGTGCGGCGGGGCGCTGCTTAGGCGTCTTTGGCGTCAACGACTTCCGTGTGCGCGAGTTTGTCGTGCCAGGCGCGTCGGCGGTAGGAGAAAAACGGGACGTGGGCGTTGAGGGTGACGACGATGCCGATCAGTAGGCCTGCGGGCGCGACGGAGCAGGCGCGCCAGAGCGAGCGGGAAAGCGTTTGGAGGAAGCGCGGAGAATCGCCCGTCAGGGTCGAGATGACGCGAAGGCGGAAGATTTTTTTTCCGAAGGAGGCGCCGTGCGTCAGGCTTTCCGAGAGTGTGAAATAGGCGAGTGCGCTCAGCATTGCCGTGAGACTGATGAAGCTCGTGGCGGTTTGGACGGCGGGGTTGCCGACTTTTTCGGGAATGCTTTGCAGGAAGGCGTTGGCGACGGCGGAGTTGCCGCTTGCCGCCGCTTGGTTTGCCTCAATGTAGCCTTGCCAAAGGCTTTGCAACGTTTCCCTGAAAACCGGAAAGTCGTCGGGGATGAAAACCGGAATCAGTTGGTGTACGACGAGGCAGGCGAGCAGGCCCGCGAGCAGTCCGTCGGCAATAAAGGCCAGGGCGCGCGGGAGGAGCGGCGCGGGCGGCGGGAAGCTGGCGTCCAATAATTTCCGGGTGATTTCCGGCGGGAGCGGAGGCGGGAGGTCCATTTAGCGTGCCGGGTTTTGTCGCAGGCAGGCCGCCAGCGTGTTTTTCATCAGCATGGCCACCGTCATCGGGCCGACACCGCCGGGCACGGGCGTGATTTTCTCACAGAGCGGCGCAACGTTTTCGAAATCGACGTCGCCGACCAGACGGAATCCGCTTTTCTTCGTGGCGTCGGGGATGCGGTTGATGCCGACGTCGATGACGACGGCGCCGGGCTTGACCATGTCGCGGGTGATGAACTGCGGACGGCCGATGGCGGCGATGAGGATGTCGGCTTGGCGTGTGACGGCGGCGAGGCCTTCCGTTTGCGAGTGGCAGACGGTGACCGTGGCGTTGGATTTTTTGGAAAGCAAAAGAAGAGCGACGGGCTTACCGACGATTTGCGAGCGTCCGACGATGACGGCGTGTTTCCCGGCGGTGGCGACGCCGGAACGTTCGAGCAATTCGAGGATGCCTGCGGGCGTGCAGGCCGCAAAAGCGTCGGGGAGTTCCTGTGCGAGGCGGCCGATACTGGCCGTCGAAAATCCGTCAACATCCTTTTCCGGGCGCACACGGTTGAAGACTTCCGTTTCGTTGATGTGGTCGGGGAGCGGGGATTGAATCAGGATGCCGTGAACGCTTTGGTCGGCGTTAAGGGCATCGATTTCGCTTTCGAGCTCGGCTTGAGAAATCGTTTCCGGAAACAGTCTGACCGTGCTTTGAATGCCGATTGCCTGTGCGGCTTTTTCTTTTTTGCTAACGTAAGAAATGCTGGCCGGATCGTTGCCGATGCGTAAGACGACGAGGTGCGGTACGAGACCGCTTGTCGCTATCTTTTCGATTTCGGCTTTTAATTCGCCGAGTACCGTTTGAGCGATGGCGTTTCCGTTAATCAGTTCCATGGTATTTACAAAATAATTACTCTTTCGTTGCGGGTAGGCGGCGGGCCTCCAGTACGCGGACTTCAAGCGGCTGAAGCGTGAAGCGGATTTTTTCCGTCGCGGGGATTGCCTGTGCCGAATCGGCGTAGGCGTCGTTGCCGTAAACGTAGGCGGCCTGCAGTGTGTAGGCGGCGTCGGCGGGTTCGTTTGCCGGAAGTTCGAAGGCTTCCTTCAGAGAGAATTCGACGGACGCGTTTTTGTCGGAGGCGTTGCGCAGGTAGAGGACACCGTTGCCGCGATGCCAACCGGCGAAGGCGTAGGCTCCGGGCGGATTGGAGGGCGTGCCTGCCACCCAGTGCATATCGACGAGCGGGCGGGCGTTGCGCCGGGCCCATGCCGAGGCTTCCGCAAGGCAGTCCCAGACGGCGCTGCCTGCAATCCACGTTGCTTGGCTGATAGCTTTGCGCGTCGCGGCGGCCTTGGCGGGGATATTGGGTTTCGGCCGGATTTTGCGGAGCGCCCAAGCCTTTGATTGCGTCGGGTCTTCGTCGAGCAGGCGGAAGTCGACGTAGAGTTCCTGCAGATTGGCTCCGAGGGCGAAATAGGAAAAGATTTCGCGGCGCAAGTCGTTGCCGGCTTCGGCGCAGACGGCTCCCTGATAATGCGTGCCGAGGGCGACGCCGTGGTGCATCACCGAATTGATCGGATAAAGCGGGGCTCGGCGGACCACGCTGTCAATGAGCTCGCCGTCGCGGTAACTCATCCATTGGTCGCGCTTGTCGCCGATGCCGGGATTGTAAAATGCGATGTCCGCTCCGCCGCGCCAGGTCGTATCCACGTGGTTTAGCCAAAACGGCGAGGGCCAAGTGCCGCTTGTTGCGTTGATAAAGAGCTCCGGACGGACCTTACGCAGGTTGTCCGCAATGTTGAGGAGGTTCAGGAAGTGGCGGGAAACATTGCCGCTGATGCGATCCCATTTGAAATAGATGACGCGGTCGCCGAGCATGAGCGAACGGCATTTTTTCGCAAACCACTTTTCGTAAACGGGGTCGTCGAGGTCAAAGGCAAGCGTATCCTCGGAAATACCGTCGACTTTGCGGCAGGACTCCAAGCGTTCGGCGACGCCGAAGTGGCCGCCCGTGGGCGAAATCCAGATGCCGAATCCGGCGCCGTAGCTCTGTGCTTTTTTCCAAAGCGGGCGGAATCCGTTCGGGAACTTCGCGGGCGAGGGAGCCCAAAGCTCGCGCGTGGGTTCGTCCCAACCGTCGTCGAGCACGAAGGCATCGAAGCGGACGCCGCGTTTTTTGACGAGTTCGTTCCCGTAGGCGTCGATGGCTTCGCCGAGTTTTTCTTCCGTGGGCGAGAGGCCGAAATCGTACCAGCCGTTGTAAAGGAGGAAGTGGCGCGAGGGCGCAGCGCGTTCCCGTTCGACGTAGAAATTAAATGCCCGGCGTTGCTGTTCCTTCGGGAAATAGCCGATCATCGAGGAGAGTGTGAGGTGACTCGTGCCGTTGACCCGCAAGTCGCAGGGAAGGTCGAGTCCGATAGCGCCGGTTTTGTCTGTTTGGTTTAATTCGAAACTTGGTTGCTCAATGCCGCAAAGGACGTTTTCGCTCAAAGCGACGGGCGAACCGGGGACTTTCCCGACGGCGCGCACGGACTCCGGATTTTCCGGAATGTATTTCCCGAGACGAATCGAAACGACGTGTATCGCTTCGGCATTTTTCTGACGGGAAAAACGGAAGCGCTGTGTGAAGTAGGGGGCGTTTCCGCGGAGCAGGATTTCCCAATCCATGCGGATTTGCTTTTCCTCGTTTTCGAAAGTCGCCGAGAGCAGGGCCCCGGCTTCGTCGAGTGCGTCGGCATGGCGTACCGGGACTTCCGGCGGCGTGTAGGGGCGTCTAGTGTACGGGGAAACGCGCTTGAGCATGAGGCGTCGTCGCGTGCCGTCGGCTTCTTCGATTTCGACGGAAGCAATTTCCGCAAGGCGAATTGTCGTACCTGCGAGCGTGAACACCGCTTCGTCGCCGTTCATTTGCAGGGTGACGATGCCGTTTCCGAGCGTGGCGCTTGCGGCGTCGGCACGGACTTCAACCTGTCCGGAAAATTTTTCGGTGCCCGGCCAATCCACGGGCACGTCTCCGAGTCGTGCAATCGGAGCCGCGAATGCGCTCGCCGCCGAAAGCAGAAAAAAAGAAAGTACCCGTGAAAGATTCATAGCCCTCATTAAATTTTGTCCGTATCGTTAAAGCGATACAAATTAGCGGGGAGGGGAGAGAGATTAAAGATTAGGGCTTAAAGCTTAAAGAGAAGCCCGAAGTGATAGTGGGTAACTGATAGCGGATAGGGTTATTTGCGGGAAAGATTAAGGATGCCGCAGGTGTCGGCTTGATGCTCGATGTTTGATGCTTGGCGCTTGCTCGTCTTCACTTATCCGTTATCAACTATCCGTTATCACTTTCGTGGTACGCATTCGGAATTCGGGATTCGCTATTCGCAATTGCCTCTTTGAGGCCGCCGCAGGCGCCGGCTTGATGCTTGGTGCCCTCAACTTTCGCTTTTCTTTCGGCGGGAATCGTGATTAAAAGGAGGCATGAAGATTTTATTAAACGGCTACAAGGGACGCATGGGGCAGGCGATTTCGGCTGCGGCTCAGGCTGCGGGAGCGGAAATTGTTGCGAAATGCGATATCGGCGAAACGTTTACGGCGGAAGCCGTGGCAAGCTGCGATGTGGCAATCGATTTTTCGTTTCATGAAGTGACTCCGGCGCTCGCGGAAGCCTGCGCGGCAGCGGGAAAGCCGCTTGTGATCGGTACGACCGGGCACACGGCGGAGGAACGCGCCCGCATCGAAGCGGCGGCGAAAACAATCCCGATTGTTTGGGCGGGCAATTACTCGGTCGGCGTCAACGTGCTCAACTGGCTCGTCGGCAAGGCCGCCAAGCTGCTTGATCCGTCTTTCGAAATCGAAGTCGTCGAAATGCACCACCGGCACAAGAAGGACGCGCCTTCGGGAACGGCGGAAAAGCTCCTCGCCGTCGTCGAAGCGGCGCGCGGCTTGGACAAGTCGGCGGAACGCCACGGGCGCTCGGGCTTGGTCGGAGAACGTACCCGCAACGAAATCGGCGTGCATGCCCTGCGCGGCGGCAGCGTCGTCGGTGATCACACGGTGATCTTTGCGGGCGAAGGCGAACGCGTCGAGCTCACGCACAAGGCCGAATCGCGAGCCATTTTCGCAAACGGCGCCGTTCATGCGGCAAGCTGGGTGATCGGCAAAGCGCCGGCGGTTTACGGTATGGATGCCGTGCTCGGCCTGACGGATTAGTTTTTCCGGACTTTATTCCGGTTCCGAACCTCAAAAATGCGTTCCCGCGCTTGTCTTTTAGCGGGAACGCGTTTATTTTTAACCGAAACAATTTTTTTATAAAGATGAGCGAAAAGAAACCCTCCTCCACCCTGATGAACGATATCATCAACCTGTGCAAACGCCGCGGATTCATTTTCCAGTCGTCCGATATTTACGGCGGCTACAACGGATTCTTCGATTACGGTCCGTTGGGCGTCGAACTCAAAAACAACATTAAACAGGCCTGGTGGAAAGACATGGTGCATCGCCGTGACGACATCGTCGGCCTCGATTCGACGATCATCCACCACCCGACGACCTGGAAGGCGTCCGGCCACGTGGACAACTTCACCGATCCGCTCGTGGACTGCAAAGAGTCCAAGATGCGTTACCGCGCCGACCAGCTCTTTTTCGCGCCCGTCATCGTCGCCGGCGAAACCATCGGCTACGTTTCCGTCCTCGAAGACGAAAGTATGCAAGCCCAAGCGGAAGAAATGGCGCACGACATGAAGCGCAAGCTCGCCAAGCAGGGCGAAATGGCGCCGATCGTTCTGAAGGACTACACCGAAGCCAAACCCGAAGAATACGCGCTCATTCCGTCGCCCGCAACCGGCAAGCCCGGCTCGCTTACGCCGCCGCGCGCATTCAACATGATGTTCCAGACCTATGTCGGCGCATTGCGCGACGAAACGGCGGTCGCTTACCTGCGTCCGGAAACGGCCCAGGGCATCTTCATCAATTTCAAAAACATCGTCGATACCGGCCGCGTCAAAGTGCCGTTCGGCATTGCCCAGACGGGTAAGGCTTTCCGCAACGAAATCAACCCGCGCAACTTCATCTTCCGCTCCCGCGAATTCGAACAGATGGAAATCGAATACTTCATTTCCCCCGACGCGGATTGGCAGGCGCTTCACAAGGGCTGGATTGATTACTGCATGGATTGGTTCGACGGGATCGGCATTCCGAAGTCCCGCCTCTCGCTCTACGACCACCCGAAAGAAAAGCTCGCCCACTACTCGAAGGGCACGACGGACATCATGTTCGAATTCCCCTTCGGCGTCCAAGAACTGCAGGGTGTCGCCGCACGCGGAGACTACGACCTGACGCAGCACCAGACGGTTTCCGGCAAGTCGATGGAATACTTCGACGAAGCGGCCAAGAAAAAGTACGTGCCGCACGTCATCGAGCCTTCCGTCGGTGTCGATCGCATTTTCCTCGCCGTGCTCTCGGCCGCTTATTGCGAAGAGGAAGTCGAAGGCGACAAGCGCCTCGTCCTCAAGCTCCATCCGCGCCTCGCGCCGTACAAGGCCGCCGTGTTCCCGCTCGTTAAAAACAAGCCGGAACTCGTCGAACGTGCCGAAGCCCTTTATAAGCGCCTGAAACGCCGTTGGAACGTCTTCTACGACGCCGCAGGTGCCATCGGCCGCCGCTATCGCCGTCAGGACGAAATCGGTACGCCGTACGGCATCACCGTGGACTTTGATACGATTGAGAAGGACGGCAAGGTGACGCTCCGCGACCGCGATACGCTTCAGCAGATTCGCCTCACGGAAGACGAACTCGTCGCCTATCTTTCCGAAAAGATCGAAGCGTAATCCAACCGGCTCCGTCAATGAAGTCTGCTCGCAAATACGTTCTGCTTCTCGGAGCACTCGCATCCTCGCTCCTCTGCGCCTGTGTTTCCGGCGCAGGGGCGGCGAAGCCGCTTCCGATCAGCTTTTCGAGGATGACCGTCGAAGAAAAATCGGTGCTCGAATGCGATCCGAGCAAGCCGGAACTCAACATCAGCGCAGATTTGCGCTATGCGGCGGATCCCGCCAAGCCGGCGGCCTGCGAAGCGATTAACCGCGAAATCCTTAAGACGGCGCTGGTGCCGATCGGCGAAAAAACAACCGTGAGCATCAGCCCCGATTTCGTCCGCAGCGTGCAGAACTACATCGCGGGAGAAGTAAAGTCCTACCAGGAAGCGTGGACGGAAATCTACAACGACTGGGGACATTCTTCCGGGGCCGAAAACCGAATCGCTCTGCGCGGAAACACGCGCGGCATTGTCGGCTCGACCATCATTTATAGCCTCGAACTCGACCGCGATACCGGCGGCGCCCATCCGATCCTCTTTAAGTACTTTTTCAATTTCGACGGCGAAAGCGGAAAACGCCTGACCCTGGCGGACCTCTTTAAGCCCGGCTACGAAAAAGAACTGACGGAACTGCTGACGCGCCGCGCGATGACGCTGGAAAACGTTCCTCTCAAGAGCAAGCTCTCCTGCGAGCCGGCTCCCACGGAAAACTTCATCGTCGAAACCGACGGAATCCTCTTCTACTTCAACCCGTACGATATCGCACCGTATTCCCGCGGCCCGATCAGCCTCAAGCTCCGCTACGGCGAGCTTTCCCGGATTCTGAAGGGTTCGGTCCCTTCGGCGGTGGCCGGCGAGTAGTGATTCGTATTCGCCCTGCGGGAAGTTTAAGAGTTAAAGTGATAGCGGATAGCTGATAACGGATAGGTTTTTTAGTGAATAATGAATAGAGAATAGCGAATAACGCCTTCTTCAAAAAATCTCCGCATAGAATTATTTATTGTTCGTTATTCGCTATTCACTGGGCGAAGCCGTGCGCCGGAGGTGCATGACATCGGATAACCGCGGGTGCAGACGTCGTCGGAACCTGCGATGTGCCAAGCCACAAAAAAGGCGCTCCCCTGTCAAACAGTGAGAGCGCTTCTTTAAGCCTTAAGCTCTAAGCTCTAAACTTTCTGCTTAGTCCTGCAGCTTTTTGGGCTTGCGGCCGCGGCGCTTCTTTTCGGGTTTCGGTTCGACGAGGTCGAGCCCTTCGTCGTCGAATTCGCTCGGGCGGTCGTCGTCTTCGTCGTCCCAGCGCATGGTTTCGTCTTCTTCGAGATCCTTGTCGTCGAATTCGGCGATGTCTTTGACGGCAGAGAAGTCTTCTTCGCTCTTGGTCTTGAGCTTTTCGTCGTCGTCATCGCTTCCGCTGATTTCGAATCCGTCGGGGATGAATTCGAGGATGTCGATGATTTCCTGGAAGAGGTGGGTGGCACGGCCTTCCATGAAAGCCTGGGTCTGCGCGTCGCGGATTTGCTCTTCGAGTTCCGTGGTGGTGAACTTCTGCTCGAAGTCGATTTTATCGTTCAGGTAATTCACGCGGAGCTTCGTGATGTGCGAAAGGAACTCGGCATAGGTATTCTTGCTTTCGTCAAGCGTATCGGGCAGGGCGAAAAGCTCCTCGTCGGTGTCGAAAAAGGTTTCGTTGACGCGCACGAGGCGTGCCGTTTTATCCGGATTGATTTTCTGGAGTTGGAACGGGATGAACGCGTTTTCGACGATGTCCATGGAGAGCCCGTAGTCGCGCATGGCGTCGAGCAAGTCGAGGATGTAGCTCATCTGGCGCGGGTCGATGATGGAGAGCGAATCGATATCCCACTGAACGGGGATGCTCAATTCCTTGATCCACCAATTCATGTCGTCTCCGAAGCGGATTTCGCACCAAGTCAATTGCGGCGTATTGTTTTTCATAGTCTGGTTTTGTCGTATTAAAAAAACTCCGGAACGCAAGCGCACCGGAGCTTTGTGGTTTACAAAGATTTAGTTGGCAGCGTTTCCGTCAACGACGATAACTTTGCGGTCTTCGGCGACTTCCGCGCGGGTACCGCCCTGAGTCGCGAATTGCTCGCCCATCGCCTGGATCTGCGCGCTCTGGGCGCCGCCGATTTGGTTCAGGTACTTCTTGACGGATTGTGCACGCTTGTCGGAGAGCGCAAGATTGTATTCTTCCGTGCCGATATGGTCGGTGTAGCCGACAATGTAGATGTTGCTGCCGCGGGTGTTGCCGGCAATCGCGTCGAGCTTCGCACGCCCTTCGGCATCTACCGAGAACTTGTCGAATCCGAAGTAAACCGTGCAGAGCTTGGCCTCTTCCGGAATCGAGTTGGTGGCAAACCATTCCGCGACCTTTTCGTCCGTCGTGCGGGTATCGCGATCGGCGAGAACGTCTTCGCCGGCAAGCTTGCCGGAATCGACTTCAGAGATTCCGCCCTGATCGCCGGTCGTGTATTTAAAGTTGTCTTCCGGTCCGCGCTTCGGCGTACAAGCGACAACGGCGAGCGAGGCGAGAAGGATGAGTGCGGTTTTGATGGAATTCATGGTTGCTTTTCTCTCTATATTATGAATTGGGAAAATGAAATGACAAAGCGCTCTTTCCCGCAAGCGGAAAGTGAGGCGCAGGCGGGGCCTGCGCCAATTGCAAATTTCGAATTCCGAATGATTAAGGGGTTTTCTGCGAAAAAGATTAAAGATTAGAGGTTAAAGATTAAAGAAGCTCCGGCGAAACCGGAGATAGGTAACACTCAAAAGGGAATGGGTAGTGGATAACTGATAACGGATAGGTTTCTCTGCAAAAAAGATTAAAGGTTATGAAACTAGCCCCGTTTGGAGGGGTGGAAAGAAGTTTTAAAGAGAGGGGCATTACGTGCTTTGGGGTGATTCCCGTGGAACGGGAATACATAGGATAACCGCGGGTGCAGGCAATAGCCGCAACCCGCGGAAGGGCGCCAGCGAATCATGCGCCGCTAAACGACCTCGATATGTCCCCGGCCTACCTGCGGCGCAATGGAACAAGCTACAAAAAGCGCTCCCGCCAACCAGCGCTCTTTAAGCTTTAAGCCCTAATCTTTAAGCTTTCTATCCGCTATCACTCTTTCGCGGTACGCATTCGAAATTCGCTATTCATGCCGAAGGCACCGGACCGGTCCGAAAAAATATCCTTTATTTTAAGCGCCCGCATAAGCGTCACCGAAATTTTTTATTGACCTCAATTTTTCGCAGCGCGACAATTTTTTCAAAATTACCCATACCCTTTTTTACCCAAGTTTTAAATTATTACTCGTTTGCTATGAAGACTTCAAAATTCTTCTTCTCTACCCTCATTGCTGCCGCAGCCATGACCGCAAGTGCGTATGCGGCTACGTGGGAAACCGACGAAAGCGGCCTTCCTGTTGTTGTAGACTTCAGTGAAAAATCGGCCAATGCGTCTTCGGGGCAGCAAACCATCGACGCGGATACGGTATTTACCTTTAATACTGCAGGGAATGTTGGCATTGCTAATAATGACCCTACACAGGGATTTAATACCAATGGGTACAATTTAGCTCTTCAAGCTGACGAGAAGGAGATGTTTATCAATGGAACGTTTCTTGGGAACGGGAATATCTACTTTGCGTCCGGACGTTGGCAGGCGCAAGTATCTGATACGTTTGTAAATATTGGAGAAATTTATGTCTCGGGAAATACTCAACTTCAGTTGAGTAACACGCAGGCGATTTCTGGAAATGTCTTTCTTGGAACAACGACATTTAAAACAGACGGAAATCTTACCAATGCGGCACTTCGTGTTGGTGTTGGAGGTCGCCACGTGAATGTGACTCTTGACGGGACAACAACGATTTTTTCTGATACGAAGATTGGTTATCAAAACTCTTCCACGCTAAATATTTCGAATCTCACGGGAACGGGTAATATTGCGACGGGGATTTGGGACGGGAATAATACGTTAAATATTAACGGCTCTACGAGCTTTACAGGTTCGATTGATGTTGTTTCCGGTATTACTTTGAACTGGAAGGATGCAAATGGTAGTTTTGGCGGACTTTCTGGGAACGGGGCTGTTGGCGGTGGAAGCATGCTTAATCTTGTGCTAGGAGATGGGGTAAGAAAAGACTTTTCTGGGACTGTTGGGGGCGTGGATTCCGCAGTTAATCTGAATATTTCCGGTACGGGAACACAGGCGTTTACGGGAGCAACTTATTTGGGCGAGGTTGCCAATTCTGGGAATTTGGTACTTGGTGGGACTGTTTCGCTTTCTTCTGCGATTACCAATACGGGAATAATCACCCTCAATGATGCTGTTATTTTTGATCTTGGACAATTCAATCTCGCTTCTGGGGATAATGTGATTATTTCAGGAGGCACAATTACTCCCGGTTTGGGGAAGGGTAATTTCCAAAATATTGGCGTGATGCGCGGCGGGTCGTTTTCCGTTAATTCTACGACGTCGTCTCTTTCTCTCACACTTACGCAGGGCGTTGCCGGGACTCTCGCATGGAGTGGCGTAGCAGGTGCGGTGTGGAATACGAGCACGGATAATGACAGCGTCTGGACTCTTAGCGGAGGAGAAACTTCGTCTTTCTACTTTAAGGACAATGTTATTTTCGATGCTAGCGCGACCAACAAGACAGTGAAGCTTGAGTCCGGAAATACGGTTACAGTGGGAACTGCTACGGTATCGGGAGGTCGATACATCTGGGATGTTCAGGGAGGAACGAAGCCTGCAGTTGTCTCTGGCTCTACGCTCACAATTGATGGTGGAGCGACGCTCCGTATTGGGAATGATACTACCGTCGCTGGCAATCGTGTGGAGCTTTCGTTTGACGAGATCATTCTTGGAGGTGTTCTAGAGTACAACTCTCAAGGAACGACAACATGGTCGTCTCTCGAATTCAAGGAAGGAGGAAATTTGCATATTGTCGATGCGACAGGGGGGACTCCGCAGTTGACGATTGATTCTGTTTCGGTTAGCGGAAATGCGACGATTACTTCTGCGGCAGATAAATCTCTCCAGATTAACGCTCTTTCTGGTGATAAGAATCTTACTGTTACGGGTGCGAATGCATGGGGAGAGCAGAAATTGATCTTGGGGAGCTTGTCGGACTATTCGGGTACATTGACACTGAACGACGGAATATACGGGCTAGGTGTTAGTATCAACACCAAAGATATTGGAACCACGGCTAAAGTTGTTATCAACGACGGTGTTGTACTTGCTGCAACTTCTTCTGCTGGGCAAAACACAACGGTAGATATGTCCAACGTTTCTGGGACAGGGACAGTTTTGTTGAAGCTCAAAGCTGATAATGGTGCTGGGTTTAATCTTTCCAACTTTGCGGGTACGATTGAAGTTGATAATGCAGACGGGCAAGGGTCTGGTCGCTTGCAATTGAATACGTCAACCTTGAATACTTCTTCATTGATCAAAGTTCTCGATGGTGGGCAACTCGTATTTGATGATAATTCAAATAAGGATGTCTCCAACGATATTACGGTTTTAGCGAACTCGACGATTCATGTGAACACCGGTTGCTTGGGGACGCTTTCTGGGGCAATTAACGCCACGGGAACGGTTACCAAAGCAGGAGCAGGGACACTGACTCTCACGGGAGAAGCAAATATTGCGAAAATTGCTGTTGACACAGGGACACTGAATGTAGGCAATGGTGGCGTTTTGACTGTTACCGGTGACGATAATGGAACATCTGAAATTTCCGGCACCCTTAATGTTACTGGCGGAGGAACTCTCAAGTTTGGAGGGCACGATGCGCTTGGGTATAACAACCGTAATGCGTCCGGAACGATTATCGCACAGGGAGCTTCCTCTGAAAAATTGGCTACAATCCTTTTCAATGATACAGGAAAGCTTACACTGTCCAAAGAAATTCAGCTGAAAGGAAACACTGTTGTCAAAAATGCGGACGGGAATTCAAATAGCATCAAGGCATTTGGAGGTCAGTTTACGGCATCGGGAGCGAACAATACAATTTCCACTGCGTTTGATATGTCCGAAGGGAAGGTTGATTTCAGTGTCGTCCAAGATGGTTCTCTGACGGTTGACAGCGTGATTTCCGGAAGTAAATCATGGGACAAACTTGGTGATGGAACGTTGACGCTCAAGGGGAATAATTCCTCTTATTCGGGAACAATCACTGTTTCTGCGGGAACGGTGGTTGCGGCTCATAAGAATGCACTCGGAAGCGGGAATGTGACGGTGGGTGTGGAAAAGATTTCTAGTGACTTGCCGTATGCTCCGACGTTGAATCTTGGTGCCGGAGAGGTCGTGGTCAATAATTTGAATGGTTATGGTGACATCTGCTTGGCTGACGGGGTGGATGCTTCGACGCTAACGATTAATTCCACTGTAGATACTTCTTTTGAAGGGAATATTTATCCCGCCGCGTTGGATGATAGCAGTACGATCGGGCGTACGATATCGCTTGTCAAGACCGGTGACAAAGCGTTTACGCTTAACAGTATGTTTAATGCGTTAGATTTGGTTACGGTTAAAGAGGGGACATTGGCACTGACTGCGTATTCTGTCGGGTACGGATCAAGTGTCGCAGACGTGAAAGTCGAAGGCGGAGCAACACTGAAGGTCATTACGGGGGGAGTCACGACTGGCGCTCTCAGTTTTGATGCGGGAGCAACATTCGCACTTGATCTTACTTTATTTGGAGTTTCGTCCGACGCAGAGGAAACGCCTTTGTGCATCATCAGTGCGTCTGCGCTTACTTTCAATGGGGTGGACGCGGCTACAATGAGCTCTGAGGAAATTGACAGCTATCTTGATTTGGATAATTCCGCTCTTGGGCTTTACGCGAATAATCGTGTGTGGTCATATGCTGACGGGATGCTGACGCTTGCGATTCCGGAGCCGTCGATGTTCGGCTTGTTGGCGGGCTTGGGTGCGTTGGCTTTGGCCGGTACGCGTCGCCGCCGCAAGTAAGAGAATAAAGCTTAAAGTTTAGGGCTTAAGGCTTAAAGAAGGGCGCTCTCGCTGTTTGGCGGGAGCGCTTTTTTGTGGCTTGTTTCATTGCGTCGCAGGCGGGTCAGGGCGTGCCTGAGTCCGTGAGCGGCGCACGGCCTCGAAGAGTCAATTGCGAATAGCGAATTCCGAATGCGTACCACGAAAGTGATAACTGATAGTTGATAACGCATAAGTAAAAAGGCCGCAGCGCGAATAAGCTCCAAGCATCAAACATCGAGCATCAAGACAGCGTTAATCATTAAGGCTACCTCGAGAAATTCAGTTTTTAGGGCATTGTCCTAAATTCCCTTCTTTCCACCTGTCAGAATCTGTGCTCCGGAGGTGCACTACATTGGATAACCGCGGGTGCAGGCAATAGCCGAAACCCGCGGACAGGCCTCCGGCCCCATGCGCCGCTAAGTGACTTCGATCGCTCTCCGACCTGCCTGCGGCGCAATGGAACAGACAGAAAAGAAATTAAAGAGACTCCGGTTTTGGTAATATCCGTCCATATTGTTCCATGCGCCGCAGGAAAATCAAAGACGTAGCTATGTCTTCAAGCGGCGCTTCTTACCTTTGGCAAATCCGCGGGTTGCGGCTATTGCCTCCACCCGCGGTTATCCCATGTATTCCCGTTCCACGGGAATCACCCCAAAGCACGTAATGTCCCTCTCTTTAAGACGTCTTTCCATCCCGCCAAACGGGGCTAGTTTCATACAAAAAAGAGCGTCTCGCTACCCCCGAGACGCTCTTTTTGTAATGGTTCCTCTAAAAAATGAATTTCTAGAGGTAGCCTTAAGGGTTAAGACACGAAAAAAGCGTTCCCGTGAATTTCACGGGAACGCCTTTTTTGTGAGAAGGATGCGTTTAGTTATGTCCGTAATGTGTTTTACAGGAGATAATTTCGAGCGCGTCGGCGCTTGAGCGATAGACGATTCGGTCTCTGCTGTTTATGCGGCGGCTCCAATAGCCGGCTAAGTCATGTTTGAGCGGCTCGGGTTTTCCGTCTCCCTCATAGGGCGTTCTTACGCATTGTTTGATGAGACGCACAATTTTTTTGAAGGTCTTGGGGTCTATTTCATGCCACAGGGTAAATTCTTCCCATGCGGCATTGTGCCAGACAATTTTCATAAATCTTCGAGCCGAGTTGTTCTGCGTTTGGCGGGAGTACGCATTTCAGCAATTCGCTTCTTGAGTTCATTGATATTTTCCGGGCTGTTAAACGGATCCGGGGCAGAAACAGAAAATGGAATTGCACGATCTGCGAGGACGCGGTGGACGAAAATGCTGATTGCCGCGGAGGGGGTTATGCCGATTTCACGGCAAATGGTATTGAATCCGTCTCGGGTTGTTTTATCGATACGAACTGAAATTGTTGTTTCCATAGATGTAATATAAAATCGCCCTATTGTATTACGTCAATTGTGTTTTGTATTTCATTGCCACCGCTTTCTTTTTCTGCTCTCGGTTGACAATGCCTATCTGTTTGGTATTGTTTTTCGGCATGAGACGAGACCTACACCCTATGGCGTTGTGCAATACGGCGCGCCTCGGCTTGGCGGCAATGCTGTTGTCCGCTTCCGCGCTTACGGCTTTTGCCGCAGAGGCGCGTACGATTTTTGCTCCCGGCGTTACGGAGACTTCCGGTTGGTATGATGTGAATAAAAAGAGCACGACGAGTCTGGCGACGAAAGATTTTCTTTTCTGCTGGGGCGCGGCCGCTTCGAACATGGCCCAATATTGGCAGGATTGTTACGTGAAGTCCGGGCATGATCTTCCGCCAAACGTGCCGAACGGGACGGCCTCCGCCTTGGGCTACGAGCTCGGAATCTTTGACGTGTTTTTGAACAACTGGTCTTCCGAGCGCGGGGCGGATCCGTATGTCGGGCTCATGTGGTATTTCAGCGGCGGCAGCCATTCGATGACAAATTATGCGAAACCGACTGCGGGGACGGGCGGCTACTGGAAGGATTCCTATGCCGCATTGCAGAGCGATTTGGGTAATAATTTCATTCTTCCGGAAGTCGGCGGCTACTCGACTTGGGGCGCGTGGGCGAACGATCGATCACGGACGGCGCTTGAAATTTTTTCCGAACAGGCTGTTTCCGTTTTGAAAACCGGGGTTGCGAGCATCGCCGTAAAAACGGCGACAATCCTCCATGCGGTAACGCTCTGGGGCGTTGAGGTGGATGCGCTGGGAATCGTTACGGCCGCTTATATTACGGATTCGGACGACGCGGGGAAGACCGGACAAATTTCCGGTTTGAGAAAATACTCGCTGACGACCGATAGCATGAATCGGACCGTTTCCCTTTTGGGCACGGATTACGGGACGGTGAATATTACCAACCTCTACGGTCTGACGGCGTATCCGATTCCGGAGCCGTCGGTGTTCGGGGTGTCGGCAGGCGTGCTTGCGCTCGGCTTGGCCTTGTCGCGGAGGAAACTCCGCCGGGCGCGGGTTGCTTAGGCGGCTTTGCCGCGGAAGACGAAGTAAACGGCGCCGACGAGGCAGAGGAAGGCCCAAAGGTAGTCCCAGCGCCATTTTTCGCCCATGAAGAGCAGGGCGAAGGGCACGAAGACGGCGAGGGTGATGACTTCCTGCATGATTTTGAGTTGCCCGAGCTCGAGGCCGCCGGTGTAGCCGATGCGGTTGGCGGGCACCATGATGAAGTATTCAAAGAACGCGATGCCCCAGCTCATGAGGACGGCGACCATCCACGGTGCCGTTTTCAGGCCTTTGAGATGCCCGTACCAGGCGAAGGTCATAAAACAGTTGGAAAGGACGAGCAGGGCTGCCGTTTTGAGGATTACCGCGTTCATGGATTTAGAGAAGTGAGTCGGGCATTTTTCTATAAATCGCCTCCGATATCAAGGTTGATAAACACGCGTCGGGCAGGGGCTAAGACTGCGGGTTTTGCAGCTCTTCGAGGGCTTCCGTGATGATTTGTTTGCGGGAGCGGTTTTGCGTGCGTTCCCGCATGGCTTCAAAATAGCGGCAGGTCGCCGGAATGCGCTCGGGGAAATGCAGGCGGACGATGTTGGCGTAGGAGAGAAAGCAAAACCACGGGGAGCGGCGGCTTTCCATGGCGAGCTTATAAAATTCGAGGGCGCGTTCGAAGTCGGGTTTTCCGTAAATCAGCGCGGTCTTAATCATCGTTACCTGCGCGGCGAGGGCATAGACCTTGCCTTCGCCCGGGAAGCGTTTGGCCATTTGGGCGATGACGGCAAGCGCGGATTCGTAGGCCTTGCGGTGGATTTCGGCTTGGACTTTTTCGGCGACGCGGGCGCCGCCGCGGGCTTGGATAATCCACGACGGGAAGTCGAACGCGATGTAGTTGATCGAGTTCTCCCAGAAAAAGTAATTTTGCGGGTCGAGGGTGCGGGCAAGCGCCATCAGCGATTCGCAGTTTTGCAATTCGCGCGTGCTCCAAAAATGGTAGGCGCGCAACCAGGCGATGTCGGCCAAGACGGTGCGAAACCCGCCGATTGTGCCGAGGATGACACCCGTTCCTGCGGTTTCGGAGAGGGATTCCGCCGAAATTTCCGGCATCGTTGCCTTGACGTAGTTCCAGGCCGGCTTTTCCAGGGGCGCCGAGGCTACGCCCGCTCCCGCGAGCAGGAGCAACGCGACGCCGTAACGTTTTGCCCAATCCAAAATACAATCCGCAAGCCAATGATGCATGGTAATGATTCCGAAATTACATTTCGCGGTGGCGGAAGCACCAAACCGTGACGAGGAGCAGGACGGCGATCCAAACGGAACCGTAGCCGAAAATTTCGGCGAGCGTGCCGGCGGGGACGCCCTGGGCATTGAGTGTCAGCTGCGGGCCGAGATTGAAGAGCTGGAGATTCGGAAGCAGTTTTGTCAGGGCTTCGGCGCCGCATTTGACGATCAGCGAGGATTTTGCCGACGCGGCGACGTCCTGAAGAATGTATTGGAGCTGCGCAATCAGCAGGCCGCAAAAGGAGACGATAACGGCGTAGAGGTAGGTCTGCGAAAAACTCGTAAACGCGACGGTCATGGCGGCGACGATGCCGAGGCGCATCCACTGGAGCAGGGCGAAGAGCCCGAGTCCGGGGAGGCTCAGGAAGGGCTCCGGCATGCCGCGGGCAACAGCCGCTTGGGCGAGGGCGGGTTGGCGCAAGGCGAGGACGAGAGCCAGCAGACCGGTCATAATCAGCGTAAAGACACCGAGCAGGGTCCAGACTCCGAAGAATTTTCCCAAAATAAAGGCGCGTCGATTGACGGGCTTGGCCAAAAGCGTAATGGCCGTACGATTGTCGATTTCGGCGAAAAAGAGTTGGACGCTCATGACGACGGCGAGAATCGAGCCGAACAGGAAGAGCCCGCCGAACCCGAAGTCGGCGATGAATTTCAGTTCCGAGGAGCCGAAGTTAAAGCCGGTGATGCCGACGGAGACGGCGGTCATCACGAGGCCGAGCAAGAGCAGAAAGTTGAAGAATTTCTGCCGGACGGCTTCGAGGAAGGTGTTTTTGGCGATCCAAAATACGGCTTTCATTATTGCGGGTCCTTGGAAAAGTTTTGGATGAAGAATTTTTCGAGCGAGAGGCGCGGGTGCGATACGGCGTCGAGGGTGGCGCCGCGGGCACGCAGGAAGGCGTCGAGCTCGGCAAAGTCTTTTTCAGAAAATGTGTCGAGGCCGGAAATCGTCAGCGTCGTCTGATCCTTGCGCGTGAGCACGTTGTCGAGCGTTCCCGTGACGACGAGTTTTCCGCGGTTCATAATCGCGATGCGGTCGCAAATGTTTTCAACCTGCCCGAGCAGGTGGGAGCAGAGGACGACGGTTTTGCCGCGCTTTTTCATGGCGAGAATGCATTCGCCGATTTCCGCGGAGCCGACCGGGTCGATGCCCGCCGTCGGTTCGTCGAGAATGACGAGTTGCGGGTCGTGGACGATGGCTTGCGCGACACCGATGCGCTGGAGCATGCCCTTGGAATAAGTTTTGACGCGGCGGTCGGCGGCCTCGGTCATGCCTGTTGTCTCCAGCGCTTTCTCAACGGCTTCGTCGAGCTGCTTGGCGGGGACGCCGGCGATGCGGGCGTAGAAACGGACGAGCTCGCGGCCGGAGAGGTAGCCGTAGAAATAGGGCGCTTCGGGGAGGAATCCGACTTCGCGGCGGGCGGCGGTCTCCGTGCTTTCGTGGCCGAAGATGCGGCAGCTGCCCGAGGTCGGGCGGAAAAGACCGAGGATGATTTTCAGCGTCGTGGACTTGCCCGAACCGTTGGGACCGAGCAAACCGAAGATTTCTCCGGCATTGACGCGGAACGAAACGTTGTCAACGGCGCGCAGTTTTACACCGCGGATGCCGATACGGAAGTCTTTCGTGAGCCCCGAGATTTCAATGGCGGGGACGCTGCCGTTTTCGCAAGACGGAGTTTTCATGGTTTATTGAACGATTTGGAAGCCGCGCTCGCAGGGCGGAGCAAGGTAGTGGCGTTTTTCGATTTTTCGGATAAAGGACTTCATTTCTTCGGCGACGGCGGTCACGAAATCGGTGACTTCGCGTTCCGTGCCTTCCGCGTGAAGCAAAACGCGCCCGTCGGCAAGATTGCGCACGGAGCCGGAGACTTCGTATTCACGCGCCACTTTCAGCGTTTGAAAACGAAATCCGACGCCCTGGACGCGGCCTTCGAACCAGACGTCCGCGTGGTAAACCTGTTTATCCATGAGGCAATGGAAACGAGTTCCCGTGCCGCCGCCAAGAAAATTTTCTCGCAAGACAATCGCGGGAACGCATGATTGAGCGCCATGCATACCTGCGAAAAAATTTATACGGACATTCCGATCGGCCACGCGCAGCACCGCCACGCCGGGCACTGCCGGTTCGTCCACGGACACAATTGGTCGTTTGCCCTGACATTTGCCTGCGACGAGTTGGACGATCAGGGCTTCGTCATCGACTTCGGCGGTATCAAGTTTATCGCGCGCTGGATTGACGAAAATCTCGACCATGCGTTCCTTTTTGCTGAAAGCGACACCGAAGGGCGTAAGATGCTCGCGGCGTTTCCGCATCTTTTCAAGGCCTACATCGTGAAAAACTGTTCGGCGGAAGGCTTGGCCGTTCACCTTTTTGATGTTTTCGACAAGCTCATCCGCGAGGAATCAAACGGTCGCGCCTGGCTTAAATCCATCCGCGTCGGGGAAGACAGCAAGAATTTCGCCTATTTCTCCAAATAGCGAAATTCTTGAATCTCAAATTTCGAATTCCGAATCCCGAATGCAATGACGGCAAGAGATGACAATGTAATTGAGAAGAAATCTTTTGCCTTTGCGGTTCGAATCGTACGTCTTTGTCGTTTTTTGAGGGAAAAGAAAAAGGAATTTGTGATTTCGGATCAGCTATTGCGCGCGGGAACCTCCGTCGGAGCGAATGTCACGGAGGCCCAGGAAGCGTTTTCCGAGAAGGATTTTGTAGCCAAGCTTTCGATTGCTCGAAAAGAGTCCGCAGAAAGTGCCTACTGGATTCGCTTGCTGTTTGAGACGGAATATCTTTCGCAGGAGCAATTTGATTCGATTTACGGAGATGCCGTTGAGATTCGAAAGATTCTTTCGTCGATTGTATTGACCATTGAGAAAAAGCAAAAACGAAATAAAGACGATGACTCAGCCGTTGAATGAAACTGAATTCGGAATTCGGAATTCGGAATTCGAGATTGTGAAAAAAATCAAATACAGCGTTTTTGAATTTTTTCACAGTTTCCAGGGCGAAGGGGAGTATCTCGGGCGCTCGGCGTTTTTCATTCGCCTTTTCGGGTGCCCGATTCGTTGTCCGTGGTGTGATTCTGCGGGAACCTGGCAGAGCGACGGCGCCGCCGAGGTGAAGCGCCTGTCGGCCGCCGAGCTGGCGGAAACGGCCGCCGCGGCAAAGCCCGACTGCGTCGTCATCACCGGCGGCGAACCGACGATTCATGATCTGACGCCGCTTTGCGACGCCCTTCACGCAAAAGGCCTACGCGTTCACTTGGAAACCTGCGGCGCATTTCCGATTCGCGGCGATGTCGATTGGGTGACCTTGAGCCCGAAGCGCCAAAAGCTTCCGCTTGCCGAAAATTGGGCGCGTGCCCGCGAAATCAAAATCATCGTCGATACGCCCGACGCCATTGCGGAGTGGGCGGGAAAAATCGGTGAGCATTCCGCGAGCTCGATTTGGCTGCATCCCGAATGGTCACGCTCCGAAGATCCCGAAATTCTCGGAAAAATCGCCGAGTGGATTTGCGCGCATGGGGCTCCCTACCGCGCCGGCTGGCAGCTTCATAAGCTTTTCAGGGTGAGGTAGTCCGGGAAGAAGGCGGAATCCGGCGCTCTTAGTTGCATTTTTCCGGTTTTCGTTCTCCGGCTGTCGTCCGTCGTACCGACTATCCGTCTCCGCCTTAGTTTCGCTCTTGCCTTTGTCGAAAAACAGATTTTAATTCGTCAAGGTAGCCGCGAAAATGCAGGGCTACAAACAAGTCTTTTATAAAAATCCCACACATGGCAAAAAAAACTCCCGTTAAAACCGGCGCGAAATCGACCAAATTCGTTTACGAATTCGGTAAAAAAACTGACGGCGCCGCAACGATGAAAAACCTCCTTGGCGGCAAAGGCGCCAATCTCGCCGAAATGGCTCGCATCGGTCTTCCCGTGCCGCCCGGCTTTACGATCAGCACCGAAGTCTGCACGTATTATTACAATAATAACAAAACCTATCCGGTCACGTTGATGGCCGACGTGCGTAAGGCTGTCGCTAATATCGAAAAGCAACTCGGAAAGAAGTTCGGCGACGCCGAAGGTTTCCCGCTGCTCGTTGCCGTCCGCTCCGGCGCCCGCGAATCGATGCCGGGTATGATGGACACGATTTTGAATTTGGGCTTGAACGACGAAACCGTCGAAGCACTTGCCCGTGTGACGCAGAATGAGCGCTTTGCTTGGGACTGCTACCGCCGCTTTGTTCAGATGTACGGCGACGTCGTGCTCGGCGTTCAGAAGCTTCCGGGCGAAGACCACGAACCGTTTGAAACGGTCATCGAATCCGTCAAGGCGGAGATGCTCGGCAATGCGGAAGCGAGCGACACGGAACTGAAAGCTCCGGAACTGCGCGAGCTCGTTGTTCGCTTTAAAAAGCTGATTAAGGACCGCACGGGTTCGGAATTCCCGAGCGATCCGTGGGAACAGCTCGAAGGTGCTATCGGCGCTGTTTTCGGTTCCTGGATGAACGACCGCGCGATTGTTTATCGTCAGAAATACCATATCCCGTCGGACTGGGGAACGGCTGTCAACGTGCAGTCGATGGTCTTCGGTAACACGGGCGAAAAATCCGGCTCCGGTGTGGCGTTTACGCGTGACCCGGCGAGCGGCGAAAAGGTTTTCTACGGCGAATTCCTGATGAACGCGCAGGGCGAAGACGTCGTCGCGGGTGTCCGCACGCCGGCCCCGGTCGCGGAACTCAAGAAGGTCATGCCGAGCGCCCACGCTCAGTTGCTCGGAATCTGCAAGACGCTGGAAAACCACTTCCGCGACATGCAGGACTTTGAATTTACGATTGAAGACTCGAAAGTGTTCATGCTCCAGACGCGTAACGGCAAGCGCACCGGCCTTGCGGCTATCCGCATTGCCTGCGAAATGGAGCAGGAAGGTCTGATTGATTGGAAGAAGGCGGTTTGCCGCGTTCCGGCCGATCAGCTCGACCAGGCGCTCGCTCCGGTTTTTGACCGCGCGGCACTGAAGAACGCCAAGCAGATTGCAAAGGGCCTTCCCGCCGGACCGGGCGCAGCTTCCGGCCACGTTTATTTCAATGCGGAACGCGCGGAAGCGGCTGCCAAGGAAGGCCAGAAGGTCCTCTTGGTTCGCCTCGAAACCTCGCCGGAAGACCTCCGCGGGATGATCGCCGCTGAAGGTATTCTCACGGCCCGCGGAGGTGTTTCCTCGCACGCGGCGCTCGTGGCTCGCCAGATGGGCAAGGTCTGCGTCTGCGGTGCTTCGGGCATCACGATTGACTATGCGAAGAAGGTGCTGTTTGCCGGATCGGTCAAGGTCGAAGAAGGCGAATTCCTCTCCATCGACGGAACGACGGGTGCGGTTTACGAAGGACAAATTCCGACGGCTCCGTCCGACATCGTGCTCGGCCTCGTTCAAAAGGATGCGACCGCACGCCGCTCCAAGGCCTACAAGAATTTTGCCAAGCTCATGGATTGGTGCTCGCAGGTGACGCGCCTCGGCGTGCGCACGAATGCGGACGCGCCGGAACAGGCCGCCGTTGCCGTGGCTTTCGGCGCTCAGGGTATCGGTCTGACGCGTACGGAACACATGTTCTTCGCGGGTGAACGCATCGACGCCGTTCGCGAAATGATTCTTGCAACGGACCTGGATGCACGCCGCACCGCCGTGAACAAGTTGCTCCCGTACCAACGCGGAGACTTCCTCGGCATCTTCAAGACTCTCAAGGGCCTGCCGGCGACGATTCGCTTGCTCGACCCGCCGCTGCACGAATTTCTCCCCCACACGAAGGAACAGCAGCTCGACCTCGCCAAGAAGTTGAACGTCCCCGTCGAACAGGTTCAGCGCCGCGTCTCCGAACTCCACGAGTTCAACCCGATGCTCGGTCACCGCGGCTGCCGTCTCGGCATTTCCTACCCGGAAATCACGGAAATGCAGGCGCGTGCCATCTTCGAAGCCGCTGCGGAAGTCGCTAAGATGCGCATTCCGGTCAATCCGGAAATCATGATCCCGCTCGTCGGCTTTGCTGCAGAATTCAAGAACCAGGCTGCCGTTATCCGCCGCGTCGCTGCGGAAGTGATGGCCGAAAAGAAGGTGACGATTAACTACAAGGTCGGCACGATGATCGAAATCCCGCGCGCTTGTGCGACGGCGGACCAGATCGCGGAAGAAGCCGAATTCTTCTCCTTCGGAACGAATGACCTTACGCAAACTACGCTCGGAATGAGCCGCGACGACTCCGGTTCCTTCCTCGGCGACTACATCAATCGCGAAATCCTGAAGGCGAATCCGTTTGCTTCGATCGACCGTGAAGGCGTCGGCGCAATGATGAAGCTCGGTGTCAATCTCGGCCGTCAAACGCGTCCGGACATCAAGTTGGGCATCTGCGGCGAACACGGCGGCGATCCTGCTTCGGTCAAGTTCTGCCACAGCCTCGGCCTAACCTATGTCAGCTGCTCTCCGTACCGTGTTCCGACGGCGCGCTTGGCGGCGGCACAGGCTGCGATTGAAGAAGCAGCAGCTTTATCCTCCAAGAATATGGCTACTAAAACTACCCCTAAGAAGGCTCCGGCTAAGAAACCGGCGGCCAAAAAAGCTCCGGCCGCCAAGGCCGCTGTGAAGAAACCGGTTGCGAAGAAAGCGGCTCCGAAGGCTGCTGCGAAACCGGCGGCTAAGCCGGCAGTGAAGAAGGCTCCGGCGAAAAAGCCCGCTGCGGCTCCGAAGGCTGCTGCCAAGAAGCCGGTAGCAAAAGCTCCCGCCAAGAAAGCTGCTCCGAAAGCGGCTCCGGCCAAGAAGGCCGCGCCTGCTAAGAAGGCCGCTCCGAAGGCAGTAGCAAAGGCTGCTCCGGCGAAGAAGGCAACGGCGACGAAGGCGGCTCCCGCCAAGAAACCGTGCGCTAAGCGCGGTGGCTGCAAGAAGAAATAAATCGCTTCTCGACCGCTAAGGACGTCCCCGCAGAATTTTTCTGCGGGGACTTTTTGTTTTTGCATTCCCGTTCTCAAAAAAATTATCTTCTTTTGCTATGTTAATGAATCTTCTTGCTCAATCTGCTCAAGCCGCGGAGCAACTCGCGTCCGGGTTGAATCACACGATTCCGCTGTGGGCCTGGGTTGCCTTCAGTGTTTTCATCGTCGGGATGCTCGCGTTGGACTTGGGGGTGTTTCACCGAAGCGATAAGGCGGTACCGTTTAAGGAGGCCGTCCTTTGGAGCGTTATCTGGGTCGGTTTGGCGGGTGTCGCCTGCGGGCTTGTCGGCCTGTGGCACGGCGCTCCGGTTGCGGAGCTTTTTGCGACGGGCTATCTGCTCGAGCTTTCGCTGAGTGTGGATAATCTCTTCGTCTTTTTGTTGATTTTCTCGTTTTTCAAGGTGCCGGACAAATATATGCACCGCGTGCTGTTCTGGGGAATCATCGGGGCGGTGTTTTTCCGCGCGCTTTTCATTTTCGGCGGCGTAGCACTCGTCGAGAAGTTCTCGTGGTTGATGTACGTTTTCGGCGCGCTGCTCATTTACACGGGGCTGAAAATGTTTTTGCCGGAAAAGAAGGATGCCGACCTTTCGGGGAATCTGATCGTACGCCTTGCCGCCAAGACCGGACGCTTCTCGAAGGAATTGCACGGCCACTCCTTCTTCTTTATGCGTGACGGTTTGCTTTACGCGACGCCGCTCTTCCTCGTCCTGATTGTTATTGAGCTTTCGGACGTGATGTTTGCGGTGGATAGCGTGCCCGCCATTCTCGGCGTGATTCCGAAGGAAACGGATACGGGCATGAAGATGTTCCTGGCGTTTACTTCGAATATTTTCGCGATTCTCGGGCTGCGCTCGTTCTTCTTCGCGCTTTCCGGATTTATGAAAATGCTGCGCTTCCTGCGTTTCGGTTTGGGCGTGATTCTCGCCTTTATCGGCGTGAAGCTAACGCTCGCGGAACTCGGCTGGTGGCATCCGAGCACGCAGGTTTCTCTGCTCGTTTTGCTTGTCGTGCTGGTTGTTTCCGTCCTGCTTTCGGTCTTTATCCCCGAGAAAAAGGAAGAGCCGGAACCGGATCTTTCGGACGAAGCACTGCCGGAAAAGGCTCCGGAAGCGGAACCGGAACCGTGCGAAGGTGCGCCGCGTCTCACGCCGTGGATCGGTGTCGATTTGGATGGCACGCTTGCCCGGTACGAAGGCTGGCGCGGCTTCGATAAAATCGGTAAGCCGGTACCGCTCATGCTGGCCCGTGTAAAGCATTGGATTGAACACGGCTATACGGTGAAGATTTTTACGGCGCGTGCTTCGTCGCCGGAAGAAGGCATTCCGCCGGTTAAGCGTTGGCTCGAAGAAAACGGGTTGCCGGATCTTGAAGTCACGAACCAAAAAGACTTCGGGATGATCGAGCTTTGGGACGACCGTGCGGTTCAGGTGGTCGCCGGGACGGGGAAACCCTTCCTGTCGCAGTATTTCGGCGGGCGTCCGACGGCGCCGATTCTGCCGAACGAAGCGGCGGGCGAAAGCTTTTATCCGTTGAATCCGTCCAAGAAAACGGAAGATTCCGAAAAATAATTCTTGACGGTTCAAAAAAATAAGAGCATATTAGCCTTTCAATTTTGCCAGAGTAGCTCAGCGGTAGAGCACGGGACTCATAAGCCTATGGTCGGTGGTTCAAATCCACCCTTTGGCACCAATTTCTAAAAGAGCGCTTTTTCGAAAGCGCTCTTTTCTTTTTGATTCAGAGCGGGGCGTACAAGCTTTCGCTAATACGGTTTTTTTGCTTTACAAAAAAAACTCATGCTTTAACCTAAAACGAAATTCAACCCCTTTAATTTTTATAAATGAAGACCATGCGTAAATTCTCTCTCATTGCTTCGGCTATCGCGCTTGCCTTTGCATTTACAGGTTGCAACGGCTACGACACGGATTACCACGGAAACAACGTTACGGCTGAAGCCTCCCATAACTTTATGGGCATTGTGAAGACGAATCCGGGTTCCTATCGATACGTGAACGAAGCATCCACTATTATCATCGATACGGACGAACTGTGGTGCCGTCGTGATTTTAGCGGATCGGATACGTCGCTCTTCTGGGGACTTATCAATATTCGCGATTACTAAACCGAAACATCTTTTATCTGCGCGAAAACCCTCGAGAGCCTCGAGGGTTTTTGTTTTTTCCGAAAACGCTATTTATGTCCGTCCCTTCGTTTAATGTTGCACGATTTATTCGTGAATCCGCCGAACGCGTGCCTGCCGTGTGTGCCATTCGCCTGCCTGACGGGCGCAATGCCGATGCGTCCATTCGTTATCGGGAGCTGAGCTTCGCCGAATTGGATGCGCACACTGCCGCTGCCGCCGAGCTTTTTCGGGCAAGCGGTATCGGTGCCGGTACGCGCACCCTGTTGATGGCGCGTCCCGGCTGGGATTTGATTTTGTGTGCTTTCGCGTTGTTTCGCATTGGCGCCGTTCCGGTTGCTATCGATCCGGGGATGGGCCTGCGTCACTTCCTGCGCTGTGTCGAAAACACCCGTCCGGAAGCCCTCGTCGGCATTCCGCTCGCCCACTGGGTCAGCTGCTTCTTCCGCAAGTCGTTTGCTTCCGTGAAGATGAAGGTCGTTGTCGGCAACCGGAAATTCAACGAAAAGATCGCACGGCTTGCTTCCGATCCCGGTCTGCGTAGCGAGATTGTCCGGACCGCCGCCGACGAATTGGCTGCGATTCTTTTTACCAGCGGTTCGACGGGAGCGCCCAAGGGTGTTTGCTACACGCACGGAATGTTTGATGCTCAGCAGCGCATTGTCCGCGACGTTTACAAAATTGAGCCCGGCGAAATCGATCTGCCGTTGCTTCCGATTTTCGCACTTTTCAATCCGGCGTTCGGCATGACGACGGTTACGCCGGAAATGAACCCCTCGAAACCGGCGACGCTCGACCCGGAAAAAATCGTTCGCGCCATTCGCCAGAACGGAGTGACGAATAGCTTCGGTTCGCCGATTCTTTGGCGGAAAATCGCCGAATACTGCGATGCGCGCGGTGAGACGCTCCCGAGCATCCGGCGCATTCTTTGCGCGGGAACGGCCGTTCACCCCTCACTCATGGCGCTTTTAAAGAAAGTCCTGCCGAATGCCGAAATCCACTCGCCCTACGGAGCAACCGAAAATCTTCCCGTCGCCGATGTCGATGCCGAAACCGTGCTCGGCGAAACCGGAGCGCTTACGGCGCGCGGTTGCGGGACGTGTACGGGAACAATCGTTGCGGGCAATCGCGTTCGCATCGTCCCCGCTTCCGATGCCGTTTTCCCGGATTTTGAAAGCGCCGGCGACGTTCGGGAGCGTTTCCGCGGATTTCCCGTCGGAGAAATCTGCGTTTGCGGGCCGACGACGACGCGGGCTTACGACAACAATGCCCGGGCCACAGCGCTTGCCAAAATCAGCGATCGCTCCGACGGTTCCCTGTGGCACCGCATGGGCGATCTCGGCTATCTCGACGAACAGGGGCGCCTCTGGTTCCTCGGCCGCAAGGTCGAACGCGTCGAAACCGCCGGGGAAACCCTTTACACGGAGGCTTGCGAACCGATTTTCAATGCGCATCCGGACGTGTTCCGTTCCGCGCTCATCGGCCTCGGCGCGCCGAAGCAGGCCGTTCCCGCCGTCGTCATCGAATTGCGCGCGGGAACGCCCAAGTGCCGTCACGGCAAAATTCTCGACGATCTGCGCCGCTTAGCTTTGGAAAATTCCGTTACGCAGGACATTCGCCATTTCTTCATTCATCCGAAAAAATTCCCCGTGGATGTCCGCCACAATGCGAAGATTCACCGTCTCAGCCTGCGGAAATATTACGAGAAATTTGCGGAAAAATTAAAATCCGAGAAGATTTGAATTCCTACGGGCGCACTAAAACATTAAGCTCACCACTTTTTAAGAAAAATCAATGAATACCATTAAGACCGACGACACGCGCATCCAGCGCCGCAAACCGCTTTTGACTCCGGCTCTGATTATCGACGAGATCTGTCCGAGCCATGAAGGCGTTCATGTCGTGGAAACCGCACGTGCCACCATCAGTGATATCCTTACCGGGAAGGACGACCGCCTTCTCTTTATCACGGGGCCGTGTTCGATTCACGACATTGCCGCGGCAAAAGAATATGCCATGCACGCCAAACGCCTTGCGGAAAAATACGCGAAGGATCTTTTCGTCGTCATGCGTACCTATTTCGAAAAGCCGCGCACCGTTGTCGGCTGGAAAGGGCTCATAAACGACCCTTACATTGACGGCACTTTCTGCATTAATGACGGCCTGCGTATTGCCCGCCGCCTGCTTTGCGATCTGGCGGAACTCGGTGTGCCCAGCGCGACTGAATTCCTCGATCCCATTACGCCGCAATTCCTCGCCGACCTCGTTTCCTACGGGGCTATCGGAGCGCGTACGACGGAAAGCCAAATTCACCGCGAGCTGGCTTCCGGGATGTCCATGCCCATCGGCTTCAAAAACGGAACCGACGGCACAATTCAGGTCGCGATTGACGCCGTGCGTGCCGCTCACCACTCGCACTGGTTCCCCTCCGTCACGAAGGACGGGGTTGTCGCTATTTTCGAAACGCAGGGCAACAAGGATTCGCACATTATTCTGCGCGGCGGCTCCCGCACGGGACCGAACTACGGCGCGGAATTTGTCTCGGAATGCGCCGAAAAGCTCGGCAAGGTGCAATTGCCCCAAAGCGTCGTCGTGGACTGCTCTCACGGGAACAGTAGCAAGGATTACAAGCGCCAGCCGATTGTGGCGGCGGAGATTGCCGAACAGCTGGCGGCGGGTTCGCGTACGATTGTCGGCGTGATGATCGAAAGCAATCTCGTCGAAGGCCGACAGGATTACGACTGCTCGCAAAAGGGCTCCTGCGTTTACGGGCAGAGCATCACGGATGCCTGCATCGATATCGCGGCAACGGAAGCTATTTGCGAAACGTTGGCGGCGGCCGTTCGTGCCCGCCGCCAACGCAACTAAGGCCGGGGCGGAGCGAGTTCGGGGCCGCGTTTTAATGTCCCGCGTGAAACTCAAGCTTGGCGCAGAAGCGGCGGAGATGCTAAAATTCGCGAACGCGGATTGAGGCAGTCTCCGCCGCTTTTTATTTTGAATCTATCCGACATGAAATACTTTCTCGCTTTACTCTTGGGAACGGTACTCGCGGGCGTGCCGCAGCTGTCTTATGCCGCCGAGCAGAATCGGGCTCTTGGCGCGTTGTCGGAATCCGTAATCTTGCCGGTTCCCGCGTCTGCATGGAAGGCGGCGGGAACGCTGACCTGTGAGCTTTGGGTGGGTCCCGACGGCGGGAATACAAGCGCTACCATCTTGCGTCTCGGTAAGGCGGAGTTGGTTTTAAGCGGCGGGGTTTTAGGTCTGAAGACTCCGGAGCTTGCGTTTGACGGCGAACACGCGGCCTTTGCGGCGGGAAGCTGGCATCACGTTGCCGTGTCACTTTCCGGCAACACGCTTGAGCTCTTCGTCGACAATGCGAGTGCGGGTAAGCTCGAAGACCCGGCGTTGTCGGCGGCCTTAATCGAGAATTGGCGCGGCGTTGAATTGGCGGGCAATTTCCCCGGTCGCCGGGACGAGCTACGGCTTTGGGACTGTGCGATGGAGGCGGGAGACTTCTTCCTGAACGGACCGCTTTCACTCGTCGATAAGCGGTATGCCGACTTGATCGGGGTGTGGCATTTGGACGGAGATTTCGAAGACGGGAAGTGGACGCGGCAGTTTGACGCCGTCGGCTTACTTTATCCCGAATCGAAGAAACCGGCAATCGCTTCAGGGAATGCGCTTTTCTCGGGAATTCTTCCGGATTCCGGCGTGGTTTTTGCGGCGGCGGACGACAACACCGTTTTCCGCTATTCGTTTTTGCAGGGCTATGTCCGCGGGGTGCATGTGCTCTATGATTGGATTTCGCGGGAACACTTAATCAGCTCGTCCGAATTGATTTACGTCGGCGCGGTTCCGCAGGCGAACGGCTGGGTCGATTTCTCTTATCCGGACAACGATGCGACGGCGATGTCGGGGCTGAGTCGCGAGGCAAGCTATACGGACCGCGCGGGAAAGTCCTATTCAGGAATTACGAGCTTCGGCGGACAGGGGGCAAGCATGAAGGTCGGAACGGGCTTGTTTACGACTTCGCTCATCGGGAGTTCGAAGTTTACGATTGAAACGCGCCTGTGTCTTCCGGCCTGGGTGAGCGGTGCGAAGATTTTCGAAAACGAAGCCGTGTCCTTGCGTTGCGGAAACACTGCCGGCGAGTTTGTGCTTCAGGTCGGAACAAGCGCGTGGACGGCAACGGTTGCCGATTTCCCGCTGAACAGCTGGTTCCATTTAGCCGTGACGCGCAACGGAGCGGCGCCGTCCGTTTATTTCAATAAAAACGCGCTGGCGGTCGCGACGGCAACGGCCGTCTCCCTGCCGGCGAAGGGAAGTGAAAGCGTTGTCGGCGAGAATCTTTCCGCGAAGATGGATTATCTGAGAATTTGGGGCAACGAAGCGCGAAGCGTTGCGAATCTGGACGGCATGATTCGCAATACGTGGGCGGATCGCAATTTGTGCGCCCGCTGGGAAGGCGAAATTCTCGGTCGGGACACGGCTTCGTGGGTTGAGCACATTCGCATTCTGAAGCGAAAGCTCGCGGGGACTAAGGGAACGCGTATTACGCTTTGTATTGCGGGCGGGGCTTGGAAGGAATTCGTCGTCAAGACCGCGAGCGGAACCGGGTGGAACGGGCAAAATGCCCGCTGGGCTTTCGGCGCGCGCCTGAAAAATCTCTACCAAAAATACGGGCCCGATTCGCCGGAGCCGATTATTGACGGCTTTGATTTGGACTTCGAGTGGCCGGAAACGGACGCGCTTTGGGCGGCTTACGCCAATACAATCAGCGTCGTGCGGCAAGTCATTCCCGCCAAGACGTTTTTTTCTAATTCTCTCCATGCCCTTTACTACAAGCTCCCGAATGTCACGAACGGGAACGTGAAAACACACGATGCCTTGGACTTGATTAATTGCCAGAATTACGGTCCGCAACAGGCGCAAAACAAGTACGCGAATTTCACGCAGGCGTACAATAATTGCGTGAACTACGGTCTGCCGAAGCGAAAACTCGTTTTCAGCACGCCGGTTCAGGGAACTGCCGTTCAAAGCGGAGACGGCACTCCCGGCAATTACATCAAGACTTGGCGGGAAATTTACGCGGCGGCGAAGGATGCGGGAGTCACCATTGAAAATTCCACGGATTCCATTCCCTACACCTTTTCGATTTCCGGGAACACGGTTTCCCGCAACATCAGCATCGTCGGAGTTGATTCCACGGCAAAGCGCGCGCAATTCATTTACGACAAGGGGCTTCCGGGAATCATGTATTGGGACATGGGCGAAGACGTCGCCTATGATTCCGGAACGGGCGGCAAAACAAATCAGAGCGGTCCCGGCGACCTCTTCCACCCGTTCTCGCTGGTGGCTTCGATGAGCCGTGTTTTGGGAACGACGGTGTTTCCGAAGCGCGAGAACACCCTGGCAATTCAAAGCGCCGGGATTCACGCCGGAAAAACGGCTTTGTCAACGAGCTTGAAGATCCGGACGAATCAGGCGTGGACACTGAGCGTTCCCGAAAGTGCGAGTTGGATTAAGCCGGGAGTGCGTTCCGGCACCGGTGATGCCGATCTTACGCTCGAAATCGCGGAAGCCGGATTGAGCGAGCGCTTCGCCGTGCTGACGGTTGTCGCCGAAGACGGACAGTGCCAAAGCGTGGAAGTGACTCAAGTGCGCGGGGAGGCCCGTTTTGAATTGAGCGGCGGGAATGCGTGGGAATCCGTTCCCGCCGGAGGAGAAGAAAAGGAGTTTGAATTTACGACGAATCTCGATGTCGGTGACTTGAGTCCGGAGGTCGACGAAGCGGCGGTCGATTGGCTTTCCGCGGAATTTAAAGATGGCAAGCTTTGGGTTTGTGTGCTTGAGAATACGCTAATTTCCGAGCGCTCGGGCGTAATTCGGGTTAAGGGAAGCGGCGGCAATGTGCTCACGGAAATAACGGTTTCGCAGGAGGCCGCAGTAGCTTTTTTCAAGGTGCAGTCTCTTGCCGTTGGTGCCGGCGTTTCCCGCGCGGATTGCCCCGTTGAAAGCAATACGAAGTGGAAAGTGCTCGAGTCTTCGGTCGATTGGGTGAGCGTCGCATCTCCGGCAACCGGAAGCGAGCAGAGCGCTTCGGGGAGCCTAATCTTGAGCATCACCGAAAACGAAAATATTGAGCCTCGGGAAGGCGGCGTGAAAATCGCTTGGTTGGACGGTACCCGCTGGAGGGAGACCGTGCTACCCGTGACACAGGCGGCGGCAAGCCCCGTTCTCGAAACCGAAATTTCGCAATGGTTGGCTCCGCGCGAAGCCGCGACAAAGCAGGTTGCCGTCCGGACGAATGTTCCCGGAAGCTGTTCCGTCCGTGTCTTGAACGGCGGGGAATGGCTGAGCTGTACGGCGGAAAACAATATTTTGCGTTTAACGCTTGCGGAGAATACGTCGCCGATTATGCGCACGGGGAGCGTTGAAGTCGCCGTTGCCGCGCTTTCGCGTACCATTACGGTGACGCAGCAGGGCCTGCATTTTTCCTTGGATAAAACCTCGATTTCTGCGGGCGGCGCAGGCGGAACGCAAACGCTGGTTGTGACGGCCAATTGCGAGTGGACGCTTTCCGCGATACCGGATTGGATGCGTGCGACGGTGCTTTCCGGCGGAAGCGGAACGACGCGTGTGGAGCTCACGATTGAGCCCAGTGCGCTCATCACGGCGCGTGCCGGCGTGCTTACTTTCGAATACTGCGGGAAAACGGAGACAATTCCGGTCAAACAGACTGCGGGAGCTTCGCGACCGACGGAGCCCGAAGGCGGCGAGCGTCTACCGGCTTGGGACGGCGGTCTGATGTACGATTCGATTATTTCAATTTTGATTCTGAAGGCGGGCGAGTTGCGTGAAATCGTTTTGCCGTTCGAGGCGGAGGGACCGCCGTTTGTCTTGGATCCGGAATGGCTACTTTGCGATTTCGACGGCGGAACGCTTTACTTGGAAGCCGGAGCCAATACACAAGGCGAGGTGCGCGAAACCTATGTGTTCCTGCAGGTCAAGGGCGGCGGCATTCGCGCCTTCGCGGTAAAGCAAATCGACAAATAATTTTTTTTACTCCTATGAAAATTTTCAATTACCTGGTCTTCAAAATGATCTTGCTCGCGGCAATGGCGGGATTTTGCGCTTGCGGCGGCGGAGGAGGATCGGACGGAGAAACGCCGCCTGAAGGCGAACCGCTGCCGGAACTCGCGGGCGCGCAAATGCGCTTGAGCTCGGGGAATGCCGAGTATTTTTACTTCGTTGATACGACGCGCGTTGTCGTGAAACGCCGTGACGGGACGGAATACGACGGGGCTTATACCCGCGATCAGAACGAATTGACGCTGAGCGATTGCAAAAGCCGTCACGGCGCGGCAACGGTGAGTTATTCCGGAACGATTAGCGACTACAGCGCCGCACAAGCGCGTGGACGTTACCGCTTCACGGAAACGCATTCCGAGGACGGAAGAGCCGTTCAGGAAAGCGAGTTTGTGTTGTTGAGCGGAAATAAGTGAACGGAAGCGGCGGGAAGAAGTCGGGGACGATGCTCGAATTATCCGACGATTACGACTTATCCCGATAATAAATCCTCGCCCGGTGCATTCGGATAATCCATGATTGCGGGAACTTCATTTTCGAAACACCGCAATGCTTTCCGTTCGAATCATTCCTTGCCTTGATGTCAAAGCCGGGCGCGTCGTTAAAGGCGTCCAATTCGAGTCGCTCCGCGACGCGGGTGATCCCGTTGATTCTGCGCGGGCCTATGAAAAGCAGGGCGCCGATGAGCTCGTCTTTCTCGACATCACGGCTTCGTCGGACGGGCGCAATATCATGCGCGACGTCGTTGAGCGTACTGCCGACCAGGTATTTATGCCGCTGACGGTCGGCGGCGGCTTGCGTACGGTTGAAGACATCCGCGCGATGCTGAATTCCGGAGCCGACAAGGTTTCTCTGAATTCGGCGGCGATTTCCAATCCCGATCTCATTCTCGAATCGGCGAAGCGTTTCGGGAATCAGTGTATCGTCGTGGCGATTGATGCGCGCCGAAATCCGGGAACGGACACCTGGCAGGTTTACTCGCACGGCGGTCGAACGCCCTGCGGCATCGATGTTATCGAATGGGCGAAGCAAGTCGTTTCGCTCGGAGCCGGAGAGATTTTGCTGACGAGCATGGATTGCGACGGCGTAAAGACCGGGTACGACTTGGAGCTGACGCGCCGCGTGAGCGAATCCGTCGGCGTGCCCGTCATTGCTTCCGGCGGGGCCGGCAATCTGCAACACATGGTGGACGCCGTAAAAATCGGCAAGGCCAGCGCCGTTCTCGCGGCTTCCATCTTCCACTTCGGCACCTATTCGATTCGCGAAGCCAAGGAAGCGATGCGCGACGCCGGGCTTCCCGCGAGACTTTAAGCCGGGAGCATTAGCGGTTTCCGCGCTGAGGGCGGCGACGCTGGTTATTGTTCTGGCCGCCCTGCTGTTGCGCGTTTTGAGGACGACCGCCTTGGCGTCCCGAGGCGTTTTGATTGTTGTTTCTCTGCGAATTGGCTGTGCCTACTTGAACGACCTGGACGGCTGTGCCGATAGTCGTTCCCGGATGCGGGTTGTAAGCCGCTTTGACGGCGAGCGGTTTTTCTTCCGGATTGGCCAAAGTTAAAACAAGACGCCCCGCCGCGGTTTGGACGTTCAGCGATTTCTGCGTCGGGTTGTAGCTTTCGACGACGATGCCGCTTTCGTTTTGCTCCCGCAGTTTTAGCCAGTAGCAACGTTGAGCGCGGGTGTCGTAGAGTCCGAATTCCGTTTCGCCCGCAATGGTGAGCATGCCGCGAAACTGCAGGAGTGCCGCGGGCGCATTGCGTGCGCTGATTTTGTTTTTCAGGACCGGCTTAAACGGCGAATTCAACATCAGGGCGACAAAGGATTCCGGCTTCGGGGCCTTGGACGTTTCGGCGGCGGGGGATTCCGGAGCGGGAGCACTTTGCGCGCCGAGCAGGGCCATACCGGCGAGGCTTGCAAAAATTACGGCGAGGGCGTTTTTCATTCGGCGGCTCCTTCCGTATTTTGCGCTTCGCTTTCGCGGCGCTTCTTTTCCGTGTATTCGGGATTTTCGAGCTGCGGGAAGCGGCCGGTTTCGATGAAGTAGCGGGCTTCCTCGCGCGTGAGGGATTCTTCACACGTGCCGAGCATTTCTTTTTCCGATTTCTCGGAGACGATGTAGGGACGCAGGAAAACGATGAGTTCGCGCTTGGCCGACGATTCGGTCTTCGGGCGGAAGAGCGAGCCGATCAGCGGCAAGTCGCCGAGGAAGTAAACCTTGCCGTCGTTGTGCGTTTCGTCGAAGGACTGCAGACCGGCGAGGACGACGGTTTCGCGGTCCTTGACGCTGACGTAGGAGGTGGCGCGGCGGGAGGAAATGAGCGGCTGCTCGTTGCCGTCGATGCTCGTCGTGCCGATGACATTGTCGATTTTCTGAGAAACGTCGATTTGGACCGTGCCGTTGGCGCCGATGCGCGGGATGACTTCGAGCTCGAGGCCGATGTCTTTGTAGGTAACCTGCGACGACGTGTTCATGCTCGTCGAATCGGTCGTCGAACCGGTGATGACGGGGCGCTGTTCACTGATGACGATTTGCGCGCTCTTGTTGTGCATCGTCATAATTGTCGGCGAAGAAAGCACTTTGACGCGGGAATTGGTTTTTGCCTGGTTGAAGACCATTTCGAAGGCGAGGTCGCTGAGCGAACCTTCCATCGAGAACGCGCTGTTCGGCGCGCCGGCTGCGACGCGGTAATTGCCTTCGAGTGTGTTGGTCGTGCCCAGCGGGGAAAGCTTGTAACCGAGGCCGAGCGTGTTGAGGCCGCTGACATCCGTGTTCGAGAGCAGGACTTCGACGATGATGGCTTCGATACGCACTTGCGGCAGCGCGATGTCGATTTTTTCGATAACGTCTTCAATCTGTTTGATGTCGCTGTTCGTGCCGATAACGATGATGGAATTGGCACGCGTGTCGCCGATGACGGTCAGGTATTCGGAAAAGCGCTGGGTGTCCGAGTCATTGTCGGCCGTTGTCGCGGGTGCGACGGCATTGTCGCCGGCTGTGAAAACTTCGTAGCCGCCGGAGCTCGCGTTGCTACTTGCCGTGCTTTCGCCGGAATCGACGGAGTAGCGTCGTGCGGACGAGGAGCTGCTTCCGCTCGAGGAGGACGAGGAAGAGCTGCGGGATGACGAACCGGTGCTCGAGGACGAGGAGCCGTTGCCGATGATGGTCACGGAAGCCGTTTTGTTTTGCCCGGTCACGTTCGGACGGGAGCCTTCGATGACGCCCTTGAGCGCGTCGGCGACATCGTCGGCGTCGGCATGCTTGAGCTGGAAGATTTTGCTGCGCGTAATCGGCACGTTTTCGACGTCGAGCTTGGCGACGATGTCGTCGATGAAGGCTTTGTTCGCCGTGCTGGTGACGATGAGCAATTGGTTCGTCAGGTCGTTAGCCGAGAAGCCGACTTCGCCCTGGAGGAGGTTTTTCATCCCGCTCTGTTGCAGGGTTTGCAATTGTTTTACGACTTCAGAGGCCTTGATGTTTTTCAGGTTGTAGAAGAGCACCTGGCCGGGGACGTCGAGGCTGCCGATCAGCTTTTCGAGACGCTGAACGTTCGTGAGCGAATCGGTGACGAGGATGGAATTGGCCGCCGGCATCGTCAGTAACGACCCGCCGCGGTGGTGGGTGACCATGCCGCGTACGAGTTGTTCGACTCCGGCGACATTGATGTTTCTAAATTTGAAAAGACGTGCAACGGAGCGTTCGCTTGCAGGGAGATCGGCGACGGAATCGACGTAAAGCGGCGGGGCTTCGGAGGTTGCGTAGCCGGAGATGACGGCCTTGAGGAAGTCGTCGCCTTCGGGAATGATCGAGACGCCGTTGAGGGCAAGCAGGGATTCCAGCGCGATGATGGCTTTGTCGGTTGCGATCGTTCCGCGGGAGTCAAAATTGATGCGCAGGACGGGGATGGATTGACTGCGGATGACGCTTTTTCCCGTGAGGCGTTCCAGCAAATCGAAGACCTGCTGTGCGGGTGCATCGACGATGAGGAGACGTTCGATGAGCTTGGGCGTTTCGGTTTTTCCGGAAGCGGCGGCTTGGGCATCGCTGACGAATTTGACGGCAATCGGTTCGTTGGCGGCGCCGGGTGCGCCCGGGACATTCGTCGCTCCTGCGGGCGCGGAAATCGTGCGGCGGGCAATCGCGGGATCAAGCGTCCGGCGTGTGGGGGTGTTGTTTTGCTGTTGGGCGAGTGCCGGGAGGCTTGTGAACCCGATTGCGAGGGTCGCGGCAAAGAGGAAAAAGGGAGAAAGTTTCATGGCGAAAAATTAACGGAGCTTGTTGGAGGCGGAGGATTGCAGGAGGAAAGAGGTGATTTCGTAAGAGGCGGTGAGCGTCATCCCGTCGTCGGAAGTCGGAGTGAAGCGGGCTTCGGTGACGGCGACGGAGGGATATTCGTTGGAGATGCGTTCGTCGAACTCGATGAGATTTTCGAGTGGCGCATTCCGGAGAGTGATGCGAACGGAAATGATGTCGAAGGGCGCTTGGCTTTTATTGGTCGGGCGGGAGCTTTCCGGCTTCAGTTGCGTTTCCGCGCCGAGAGCGCCGATGATGGAAAGCAGGTCCGTTCCCGAGACTTCCGCGCTTTTGTCGAGTTCGCGTGCCTTTTCGGCGAGCCGGCGTTGGACGAGTTCTCGGGTGCCGAGCACGATTTCGTTTTGGGCGATTGCGTGGGTTGCGGCATCGTTTTCCGTTTTAAGTTGGCGGAAATTATTCGTCAGGCTCATCAGCCAGATAAAGAGGGCGACTCCGATGAGGGCGAGTAGCATGACGCGTTCCCGAGGCGTTGCCTGCTTGGCGCACAGGCTTTTCCTGGATTGCTTTAGTTTTTCCAAGAGAGAATTCATTGGTTGTCTCCTTCGCTTGCGGATTCGCGGTTCGGGGCTTCTTCGGCGGGTTCGGCAGATGCCGCTTCGCTTTCCGTTTCTTCGGCGGCGCTGTCACCTTCCTTTTCCGGCGTGTCGTAAAAATCAATTTCGCCGATTGCGTTTTTGTCCGGCTGGCACTGTAGCGAGAAATTGGCGCCTACCGAGGCGATATTGGCCGTGAAAACGATGTCTTTGAAAAGTCCGCATGCGTGCAGGTTCCTTTCGAATTCCTTTGCGAGTGTGATGTTTTCGGCGGTGCCTGTCACGGAAATCATGCCGGAGGTGCCGTTCCCGCTGAAGTTGGAGAAGGCGACGCCGTTCGGACGCTGTGCATTCAAAACGGCAACCGTACGTATGGTTTGTAATTTGTTTTCCTGCACTTTCGAAATATCGGCAATCAGCTTGGCTTGGGCGCGGATGTCCGCGACCTGCGGGCGTTGCGCGGCTTCTTTGTCGAGCAGCTGTTGCGTCTTGTGGCCGAAAATCCAGAGGGCGATTTGGGCGACGGCCAAGACGACGGCAAGTATGCCGCAGGCGGAGAGCGCCTGTTTGCAAAGGGCGGCGTGCTTGCGTTCCTTGCGTTCGCGGGAGAGGGTGGCGGCATCGCGGATGTCGGCGTCCCAAAGAGAGTCGTCCGTAAGCGTGAAACGGAGGACGCGGGCGGCGGCGACGAGGCTGCCGTCGGCGTTGAGGCGTTTGAGGCGGATTTCCCCACAACGCTTTTTCGGATCGATGATTTGTTCGTCGAAAAGGTAGATACCGTCTTTGTGAACGGCCGTCGAACGGATTTCCTTTTTGCGTTCGGCGCATTCCGCGATCAGGGCGTTGCGGGCATCGTCGGAGTCAATCGGAGAGCCGTCCCGCTCCCAGGAAAGGACGCGGACGGGCAGGGCGTTGTCCGGCTCGATGAGTATCGCGGTCAATTCGTTTTCGGTGGCGAGCCATTCCCAGCGCGGGGCGGCGACGTCGGCGTTGTCCCAAAGGGCAAATGCGGGCAGACAGTGGAGCGTTTGTGCGGGAAGCTTTTCGAGGCGTTCCCGGCAGCGTTCGCGGGCGGCTGCGTAGCAGAGGACGGAATCGCTGCGGGGTTTTGAAACGAAGCCGGACAGGAGCTGTTCTGCGGGAACCGGGGCGAAGCTTTCGAGGTGGAGTGCGACTTGCTCCCGGCGCTGTTCACGGGTGGAGCCGGCCTCGGCCGCAAGGTTTTCGACGAAAAAGAGCCACGACGGAAAGAATGCAATCGGCGGGGCTTTTGTTTCGGGGGACTGGGAAGAAAGGGAGTTCACGATGCTGATTTTTTTCAACGCAGATTTCGGGGGAAAGTTTCAAAGATTATGCAACTTTGGAGAAATTTTACGAATGCTATTCTCGCCGGATGTTCTCCTTGCGCTCGATGAGTGTGAAGGGGGTGGAATTGGAGCCTCCGCGGGAGGATGCGATTTCGACGCAGGTTTCGAGGACGAAGCTGGCGGTGCCGCGCCGTGCCGTGGCCGTGATACGGAGTGTGCGGACGGCGAACGAAACCTTGTTTGCGAGCGATTCGGCTCCTGCGCGCGAAAGGTCGTTGGCGTTGCGGAAGATGCCGCCGGCGGCGCCGAAATGGTCCTGCGGGTCGCGGTAGTCCCGCAACGCGTTTTCGTTGACGTCGGTTTCGTAGCAGAGAACGTTGAGCGCGGCGTCGGAGACCGTATTGACATTGGGTTTTCCGGAGGAAGCGATGAGTGAGACTGCGGATTCGAGTTGGCGGAAGAGCGCGTTCGGACGGTCGTCCTCTTCAAAGAAAACCTCCCGGAAATGTTTGATGTGGCGGATTTCACGCAGGTCGCTCAGTTCGCGATTCGGCGGGATGTATTCGGCGTCGAAGCCTTCGTAGTCGTCGATTTCCGCGCCGTTGGTGCGGGCGTTGTCGTCGGCGTCAATCCAGTCGGCGAGGCAGGCGCTGAGGTTGGCGGCGTCGGAGTCGGAAATGCCGAGTGCGATGAAGAGGGCGGTCAGTTCGCTTTCCGAGAGTTTGTTGATCGGGAAGCGGGAGGATTCGTCGAAGAAGCTGACGGAGATGAGCGTTTTTTCGTCGAAGCGCCAGGCGTTTTCTGCGGGGACGTATTCGAATCCCGCGAGTGCGAGTGCGTCGCTCCAGCCTTGCTGCGGAGCGTAAACGGCGCCGTCGATGTTTTGAAAGTTGGCGATGACGGCGAGGGCGGATTCCAGAGCCGTGCAGGCGGCGATTTCGAGTTGCGGGCGTGCGTACCCTTCGGCCTGCCAGAGGATTTCGCGCTGGGCATTTTTCAGGATGCCGATTGTGAGCATTGCGAGCAGGACGACGAATCCGAGAACGACGAGCAGGGCTGCACCGGCGCGGGAACGGGTGGCGGCGAAGAAACGGAAAATTTTTTGTCGGCAGCGCATTTTAGTAGGTAATGCCTCCTGCAAGGACTTTGGATAAAGTGAAGACGCGTTCGCGGATTTTTCCGTTTTCGTTGAAGCGCAGGGCGAGACGCAGGGCGCGGCTTTGCAGTGTTTCGGATTCTACGGCATCGACGGCTTCCCAAGTTCCGGCTTCCTCTTCCCAAACCAGGATACGGACGGATTCCAGAAGTGGGGAAAGCAGGGTAAAGCTCACGAAGTTTTCGTTTTCGTTGCGCTGGCGCGGACTTTGCGAAATGAGCCAGAGGCCGTCGGCGTCCCAATAGAGCCAAGCGGTGATTTTTGGTGTCGGTTTTTCTTCGAGCTGAAGGATCGGGTAGGTTTCGGTGAGTGTAAATTGCGGGAAGCTTTCGTCTTTGTCCGGCGGTTGCGTCCAGGTGCAGCCCACGATTTTTTTTCCGGAGCTGCTTTGTGCGACCTGGGTGGTTTTCTGAGTTTCGATCAGCGCGGAAAGAAAGCGGTCCAGCCCGGCGAGGTGGCGATCGAGCGAGGCGATGTTTTCGGATTTGTCCCAGAGATTCACCGTGTTCATGACCACACCGGCGCTTGCCGTCAGCAACAGACCGGCCAAGGCGATGGCGATGACGACTTCGAGGAGCGTAAATGCCCGTCGGATACGGGGACGCAATCTGTCGGTGAGGCGGCGCATTTTAAAATGTGTCAAAACGATCGAGCGGGAAGATTTCCCTCAGGTCTTCAAGAAGGACTTCCTGATTGTCGAACTGCGATTTCCAGTCGGGGCGGAAGGCGTAGAAGAAAAAGCTTTCCGTTTCGGACTCCTTGTCCCAATCGACGAAAACGGTTACGCGGAACAGCCCGGTTTGGGGCGTTTCTTCGGCTTCCGCGGTCCAGCTTGCTTTTTCGCCGTCGAGGCTTTCGTAGTCGCCGCCGGTTTCGAGTTTGTCGCAATCGTTTTCTGATTCGGAGAGCAGGATGCGCATGATTTCGCGGCGGTCTTCGTGGCGGGAGTCGCGTTTTGTCAGTGAACTTTGAGCCGCGTAAGCGTTGCCGATGGCCGCGAGTAGCGTTCCTGCCGTGACGGCGAAAATGGCAATCGCGACGACGACTTCAATTAGCGTAAAGGCTCTGCGGGAAAGGCGCCTCATAATGCGGAACGTTCCGTAAGCCCGCCGGAAAAGGGATCCGTTTGAAAGATTTTTTCGGTGCGGCGGTCTTTGATGATTTCGATGACGGCGGGAGTCGAGCAACCCGACGGGTGAAATTCGATTGTGTCAATCTCCTTCATGTTGCTCACGGCGAAGAGGCGGGTCCCGTCGCGCGGATCAAGCCGGAAGCAAAGCTCCCGTGCGTCGTTGCCTTCGGTCGGTAAGCGGAAGGTTTCGATTACGTTTCCGCGGATGTCTTCGAGTGTCAGGACGTTGCGCGTTTCGTTGAGGCGGAGGAAAAAGCGGCTTTTCTGCGTCCAAGCCCGATGGGCGGCGAGCGTGCAGGCGCGGAAGACGAGTTTCTCGGGTGCCGGTTTTTCCAGTGCGGGAATAAACAGGTCGAAACGCAATACGGCAACACCGGCAATCAGGGCGATGAGCGCGATGACGACGATGATTTCAATCAGCGTGAATGCGCGTTTTCGCATGATATGCCGGTGGTGCCGTATAGTTGCGGGTTGGAAAAGGAATCGGAGGGGGCTTATTTTGTCGCTCCGGCCCAATTCGTGATGTCGTCTTCACTTTCGACACCGTCCGGGCCGAACGACCACAGATCGTAGCCGCCTTTGTTCTTTTCGCCCGGGAAACGATAATTGAACGGGCGTTTCCAGGGGTCTTCGGGGAGCTTTTTGAGTTCGCCGGAATTGACGACTGCCTGCAGGCCTTCTTCCGTCGTCGGATAGGCACCGTGCTTCACCTGATAAGCAAAAAGCGGCGTTTCGAGCGCTTGAATGTCCGTTTCCGCGATTTTCTTTTGGTTGTCGGAGAAGATGCCGCCGAGATTGCTGAATCCGGCCCCGACGATGAGGGCGATGAGCGCGATGACGATGATGATTTCCATCAGCGTGAAACCGCGGCGTTTGCGGGGAGAAGAGGTGCGGGGGAGGATACGGTTGTTTTGCATAAATCTAATTTGTTGCCTTTCTTGAGTGCAGGCAACGCATAAACGTGGAGAAAGTTTCACAAAATTTTATATTTTATTCGAAAAAACGGATATATGCGGACACGCGGCCCGAAAAACGAAAATCCTACCCCCGAAAATCTCCTTTATCCTTAAAAATCTTTCTTGTCGAGATTTTTTATTCTCGACGTTTTGAATTTTTTCTGTAATCTTATTCGCTAACATCGGCTTGTAACCCGACAAAAGTAGAAAATAAAGTATACCAAAATGGCAGAGAAAAAAACGGATAGTAAAAAAGAGAAAGATATGCGCTCCACCTACGCCTATCTCATCGAAAAGAAACGTGACGGCGGCGAATTCACGAGTGACGAAATTCGGACAATTGTAGATGCTATTATTAATGAGCAGATGCCGCTTTCCCAGCAGGCTGCGCTGTTGATGGCCATTTATTTTAAATCGATGTCGGCGAACGAAATGTCGTCGCTTTCCGAAGAAATGATGTTCTCCGGAGATACGGTTGAGCTCAACAGCATTACGGATCCGAAGATGTCGAAGGTTTCGACCGGCGGCGTCGGCGACAAGACGACGATTGCCCTCGCGGCGCTTTCGGCGGCCTGCGGCGTTGTCGTCCCCACGATGGTGTCCAAGGATGAAGACTTCATCATTACCTCGGTGGACAAGATGAAGGCCATTCCCGGCTTCAAGGCAAATCTTTCCGTGAAAGACTACGAAACGGTCCTGCGCCGCGTCGGTTGTGCTATCGTCGAACAGAGCAAACATATCGCGCCGATTGACGATATGCTCAGCGACTTGCGTCAGCAGACGGCGACGGTTTCGAGCCTTCCGCTTATTACGAGCAGCATTCTGTCCAAGAAATTTGCAGAAGGTTGCGAAGGTCTCGTTGTGGACGTGAAGTGGGGCAACGGCTCCTACATTCGCGATCTGGAACAGGCGAAACAGCTCGCCCGCACGATTACGCGCGTCGCCCGCGGAATGTCCCGCCGCTGCGTTGCTCTCGTGACGGACGCAAACCAGCCGCTCGGCAATACCGTCGGAACGGGCTTGGAATTGCTCGAAGTCGTCGAATTGCTCAAGGGCGAAGGTCCGGAAGATTTGAAGGAGCTCCTGCTCAAACTCGGTATGGAAATGGTCCGTCTCGCCGGTGTTGCCGGTTCGACGCTTTCCGCAAAGCAGTCCGTCGAGCGTGCGCTCAAGGACGGCTCCGCGCTGAAGAAGTTCCGCGATATGGTGGTTGCTCAGGGCGGCAAGGCGGATTGGATCGACAATCCGGAAAAGTTCCCGAAAGCGAAGTACTCCAAGAAGCTTCCCGCAGCCAAGCGCGGCTACGTCCACATGATCAACGCCGGCATGATTGCCCGCGGCGTTCAGGAGTTGGCCAAGCGCAAGGACGGTTCTTATGATCCCGCCGTCGGCTTGGTCAATCTCAAGAAGGTCGGAACGCAGGTCAAGCAGGGTGAACCGCTCGTTGAAATTCTTTACAACGACGAATCGAACCTCGATAAGGCGATGGAATACTTCCGTAGCGCTTACCGTCTCGCGCCGAAGCGCCCGAACGACATCGGTCTCATCGTCGAACGCGTTGCCTAAGGGCTTCCCGAAAGATAAAGAAGAGCGGCATCTCTAAACGGAGACGCCGCTCTTCTTTTGTTTCGAAAACCGAAGGGTGCTTAGTAAACGACCTTGTTGAGCGGGTATTCGATGATGCCTTCCGCTTGGCAGGCTTTGAGCGCGGGGATGATGTCGCGCGTGAGCTTGCTGTCGATAATCGTTTCAACCGCAATCCAAGCATCGTTCGAGAGCGGGGCGATTGTCGGGTTACGCATCGCAGGGAGCTTTTCGACGACCTCGTTAAGCTTTTCGCGCGGGAGGTTGAACTTGAGGCCGACGAGGTGTTTCGCCGTAAGCGCTGATTGGAGCATCATGGCGATGGACTCAATCTTGGCTCGCTTTTCCGGATTCTCCCAAGCCTGCTTGTTGGCGATGAGCTTGGTATTCGTCTTCAAAATCGTGTCAACGATACGGAGTTTGTTCGCTTTGATTGAGCTGCCGGTTTCCGTCAGGTCCACGATGGCGTCCGCCAAATCCGGCACCTTGACTTCCGTCGCGCCCCAAGAGAATTCGACCTGGGCCGTGACGCCCTGGCTTTCGAGAAAGCGGCGCGTCGTGCCGACGAGTTCCGTCGCGATGCGCTTGCCCTGCAGGTCCTTGACTGTCTTGATGTCGGAGGCTTCGGGAACGCAGATGACCCAGCGGCTTTGAACGTTGGAGGCGCGGGAGTAAACCAAGTCGCAGACTTCGACGACGTCGGCGTTGTTTTCCACCACCCAGTCGTATCCGGTCAGGCCGCAGTCGAAATAACCGTGTTCCACATAGCGGGCGATTTCTTGTGCGCGCACGAAGCGGCCGTCGAGAGTCGGGTCGTCAAAAGACGGGCGATACGAGCGGGAGCTTTTAACGACGGGATAACCGGCTTTCGCAAAGAGCGCGAGCGTGGATTCTTCAAGGCTGCCCTTGGGCATGCCGAGCATCAGAAGCGGTGTGGAGTTTGCCATATCTATTAAGTATTATGAAGAAATGAGCTCACAAGAATCTACATCGGCTCCAATCTTGTCAAGGCGCAAGAAATGAGTTGACAATTTAGGAGAGGAGTGCGACTCTTTTGCCAGAAACTGCGTGTCTTGCAGTCTCGAATTTCCTAATTTATCCCAAATTACACCCGAAATTTTACACAATCCTATGAGAAATCTTCTCACCATTCTTGCTTCCGTCTCAATCCTCGTCTGCGCCGGTTGTGCTTCCAACAGCGACGGTTCCGCGAAAAGCCCGTGGGCTGCCGGAGCTACCGCCAAGCCCGTTGCCGTGCCCGCCGTACCCGCCGTGGACGCCTATGAAGCGCCGGAAGCGGATGTTGCGATGTCCGACGCGCCTGAGGTGGTTTCCGCCGAGCGTGAAGCTCCGTTGCTCGCCAACTATCCGGCTCTTAGCCAGGCGAATAAGGAAAAGGCATTGGCAGCGATTGAAGCGGCAAAGGCCGACAGCGAACCGCTTCCGACGCCGGATGAAGGTAAGGCACGCGTTGTTGCGTACAATGTGGATTGCTCCCTCGTTCAATTTGATACGAACACTGCTTTCAAACAGGGTGAAAAGGTCGTCCTTTCCAAGGCCGGTGCTCACACGCTCGTTATCGTTGTCGCCGTTCAAGACAACACGCGCTACGTTGCGGAAGAAGTGGACGGCATTGTCGGTGCCCCGACTCTCGTTCCGGGCGACGAACTCGATTGCACGGTTTGGGTAAATCCGGAAGACGTTGCCGCTGTTACGGCAGCCGCCGAAAAGGCTAAGCAGGATTCCGGCGATGCTCTCGAAGCCGTCAGCGAAGAAGACGAAGGCGAAGAAGAGTACGTCGAAGAGGAAGAGTACGAAGAAGAAGAGGAATAATCCCCTTCCTAACGATTCCGAGAAAACGGGCAAGCTCGCAGGGGCTTGCCCGTTTTTTTTTGTTTTCGGAGAGTGAAAAATATTTTAATGCGAAATAAGCGAAGCCCGCGATTGCCTTGGCCGCTCTATTTCGGTAGATTCCGAAGCTTCTTATGATGTCATCCGAGTCTAACACGCATTTCACCGTATTAAAAACCGATCCTGCGAGTGCGGCCCGCCGTTGCGAGTTGCGCACGCGCCATGGAACGGTGCAGACGCCGGTTTTCATGCCGGTCGGAACGCAGGGCACGGTCAAATCGCTTACGCCGACGCAGGTCAAGGAAACGGGCGCGCAGATTATTCTCGGAAATACCTATCACCTGAATCTGCGCCCGGGGCCGCAGACCGTACGTGCGCTCGGCGGCTTGCACAAGTTTATGGATTGGGACGGACCGATTCTGACCGACTCCGGAGGCTTTCAGGTGTTTTCTTTGTCCAAACTGCGGAAAATCACGGAAGCGGGCATTACCTTCGCGTCGCATTTAGACGGAGCCCGGATCACGCTCACGCCGCGTTCTTGCCTTGATATTCAGAGCGCTCTCGGAAGCGATATCGCCATGGTCTTGGACATCTGCCCGCCTTTCCCGGCAACGAAGCGCGATGTCGCCGACGCTAATCGCACGACGTTGCGTTGGGCCAATGAATTTCTCTGTCATGCGACGGACGATGGCTTTCTCGCTGCCGGGCATCACGTCTTCGGGATTGTTCAGGGCGGCATTTACGACGACCTTCGCCGGGAATGTGCCGAGGCGCTCTCGCAGATGGATTTTCCCGGCTATGCCATCGGCGGGGTCTCGGTCGGGGAACCCGAACCGGAAATGCTCCAGCAGGTGGCCGCGAGCACGCCTTTCCTGCCGCATTTTAAGCCGCGCTACGTTATGGGTGTGGGCACGCCGCCGCAATTACTGAAAATGATCGCTCTCGGCGCGGACATGTTCGACTGCGTGATGCCGACGCGCTTGGCACGCCACGGTACGGCCTTCACGCCGGACGGCACGATTAACATTAAAAACGAAAAGTTCAAGCTCGACGAGGCGCCGCTCGTGGAGGGATTGGACAATTATACTTGCCGCCGCTTCTCCCGCGCTTACCTGCGCCACCTCTATGTCGCCGGGGAAATGCTTTCTTCGACGCTTTTGAGCATCCACAATATCCACTTTTTTCAAGACCTCATGCGCCAGGCGCGGGAACACCTCGAGGCGGGCGATTTTACGCCGTGGTCGCGGGAATGGATTGCCCGCTACGAAGCCGGCGAGGCCGCAAGAAAGCAACGCCGCTAAACGCGGTTTACGGTTTGCTGTTTGCGATTCTCTGAAAAAGCCCTACCGCTTTTTGTCGGATTGAGTTCCAGGGAGACCGCGTAACCCAGGATTGTGCGGAGGCTTGGGCTTTTTCGAAAAGGTCAGCGAGCGGAATAAGAACGAACGCGCGTTCCTGCCAGCGCGGATGCGGCAGGCTCAGTTGCGGAGTGGCGCGGGTTTCGTTTTCAAAAAAGAGAAGGTCCAAGTCGCAGGTGCGCGGAGCGTTGGGGAAGGGGCGTTCGCGTCCGAGGGCCTTTTCCGTCGCGAGAAGCCGGTCGAGCAGGGTTTCCGGAGACAGTTCGGCAGGGATTTCTAACGCGGCGGCTCCGTTGAGAAAATTCGGTTGGTTCGTGTAGCCGACGGGTTCGGTTTCGATGAAGTCCGAGACGGCGAGTACGCGGATTCCGGCTGTTTCCAGTTGGCTTAACGCTTGGCGGAGCGTGGCTTCCCGGTTGCCGAGATTGGCGCCGAGAGCGATGATGGCGACGGGCTTTTCCATAAAAAAGAAAAGCGTTCCCGCGTCTAACGGGAACGCTTAGTAAATCGGGATTATTCCTGTTCGGTGTTTTCCTGCGGCGGCGTGACCTTGAAAAGTTCTTCGCCGATGCGCTGGCTGAGCTGGATGTTCAGCGTGGTGTTTGCAATCTGCATATTGACGAAGCCCGCGAGTTGCGCGAAATCCTTTGAGCCCTTGTCCAGTTCCGGAACCGTCTTCTTGGTCGGGCGGACGAAGTAGGCGACGTCGCCGGCGTAGAGGATGTCCGAAACGGTGTTCAGCGGGGTTGCTTTCAGGGATTCGAAAAGTGCGTAGCTGACGACCTGCAGGTCTGCGGGAACGTTTTGCATGGTGACGGCGGCGATCGGCTTGGAGACCGTCATGCCGAGGGCCTTGGCGGCATCGGCGAAGGGCTTTCCGTCGGCGACAGCCTTGCGGAGTTGGGTGCCGAGTTCGCGTGCGCGGTCGAAGCGGAGGCTGTCCTTTTCGGCTTCGAGCCAATCGGCGGTGACCTGTTCGCGGATTTCGCTCAGGGCCGGGATGCGGGAGGGATCGCTGCCGAGGAAGACGACCACGAGGGCGTTTTCGCCGTGCGGAATGGCATCCGTGCGCCAGAGTGTGCTATTGAGCGAGGTGGCGACATCGCGGAGAACGGCTTCCGGAATCGGGGCTTTGGCGGGAACGGCATCCTGCGGGAAAGCGGGAAGGGTTTTCAGCTCCAAGCCGGCGGCTTTGGCGCTTTCGGCGAATTCCGGCATGTCCGGGCTGATGAGGTCCTGCGGCAGTTTGTCGGCGAGCATGTCGGAGGTCGACGAGGCGACCTGCAGCGAGAGGCGGTCTGCTTTCCAGCGCTTGACCCATGCGGCGCGATCCTTGGCGAGGACTTCGGTGACGGCCTTGTCGTCGGAGAGTTTGCGGTCCTGCATGCGGACGAAGAGTTTCAGTTCCGCGTCCGTCGGTTCGCCGATTTTGGCACGCATTTCGGCGCTCGGTTGAACGATGGCGTAAGCGAGCTTAACCATCGGCGCGATGCGGTAGTTTTCGGCGTTGGCGGTGAAGTATTTTTCGAGATCGGCTTCACTTGCCTTGGGTTCGACTTTGAGCGTAGCGAGCGGGAGCGTGGCGCTTTCGAGTGCCCATTGCGTGTTCAGCTCTTGCCAGCGCAGAACGATGTCGGCATCCAATGCGGCGGGGGAACCGGCAAGAATGTTTTGCATTTCGGCGATGCGGCAGGTTTGAACCAAAATGGTTTTCAGGGTTTCCGGGTCGATGTTCAGACCGAAGCGCTTCGGGTCGAGGACTTCGCCGTCTTTGAGACCGAAAAATTGCTTCGTGAAAGCGTCGAAGGCTTCCTGGGACGGATTCGGGATTTGGTAGGTGTCGGCGAGGTGTTCGAGGACAACGCGCTGAACGAGTGCCGTGCGGAATTGGGATTCGCTGATATCGCGTCCGGAGGTCAGCAACACGGCGGTGCGATAGATTTCGGCCTCACGGTCGTTGAGTTTTACGCCGCAGACTTCCGGCGACTTGCGGAAGCCGAGGAGGTCCATCGCGCTACCCGAGCCGGTGTAGAAAACGAAGGAGATGACGATGACGACAAGAAGCAGACCGAACATCAGCCGGTGGTGCTTCGCCATGGTATTTTGGAAAAAACCGATCATAGCTTTTGGGAGTGTGGGTTATTGGTTTAAAATGGTTTTGAGTGCGGCAAGCAGACGGGCGTTCTGCTCGGGCGTGCCGACGGTGACGCGCAAGTGGTTCGGCATTCCGTAGCCCTTCATCGGGCGGACGATGACGCCGTGCTTTTCGAGTTCGACGAAAACTTTGCCGGCGTCTTCGACTTCGACGAGCATGAAGTTTGTGTGCGTCGGAACGTATTTCAGGCCGAGGGCTTCAAAGCCGGCATAGAGCGTCTTTACGCCTTCGGCATTGCCGCGGAGCGTGGTTTCGACGAATTCGCGGTCGTCGAGTGCCGCAAGGGCCGCGACCTGGGCGGGAAGATTGCTGTTAAAGGGCTGGCGCACGCGGTTCATGAGCCCGACGACTTCTTCGGAGCCGAAGAGGTAGCCGATGCGGAAACCGGCGAGGCCGTAGAGCTTGGAGAAGGTGCGGGTGACGACGATTTTGCGGCCCCGGGCGATGAGCGGGCGCAGGTCCGGCGTCTTGTCCGTAAATTCCGCGTAGGCTTCGTCGATGACAAGGATGACGTGCTCGGGCAGGCTTTCCGCGAAGGCGAGCAATTCGTCCGGATCGCTGACGGTTCCCTGCGGATTGTTCGGATTCGTGATGAAAATCATGCGGGTTTTGTCCGTTACGGCGGCACGCATGGCTTTCAGGTCGGTTTGGAAGTTCGGCATCGGGACGGGCACGCTCTTGGCGCCCGCGAGAATCGTTGCGATTTTGTAAACGACGAAGGCCTGTTCGCCGTAGATGACTTCGCAGTCCGGATTCAGGAAGGTTTGCCCGAGGATCATGAGGGCTTCGTTAGACCCGTTGCCGACGAAAAACTGCGAGGGCTTCAGGGCCCAAAGTTTTGCAAGGCGGTCCCGCAGTTCAATCGATGCGCCGTCCGGATACATATTGACGCCGTCGAGCATGGCACGTACGGCAGCCAGGGCCTTGGGCGATGCACCGAAGGGATTTTCGTTCGAGGCCATTTTGACGATATCGTCCGGGTCCAAGCCGAATTCCCGTGCGACGTATTCAATCGGCTTTCCGGGTTCGTAAACCGGCATCTTGGAGACGACCGAATTGGCAAGCTCTGTGTAGGAAAGTGACATAAAATTAAAGCTCAATCATGAGCGCTGAGTCGCCTCCGCGCAACAGAGAATAAACATAAATTTGCGGGTAATTTTTCCTGTGTTTGCATTTGCAAGTTTGCGGGGAAAATGGGAGACTCTCCGTCGGCTTCTTATATTCGGAAGCAAACCCTCATCATCCGACATATAACTTTATGAATAAAAATATCCTTGCTCTTGTATTTTCCGGTCTGGCGATTGCCTGCTTCGGCGCGATGCCGCAGCTAGAAGGCTTCCGCTACGGAAACGATTCGGCTCCGACGGGGAACGAATGGGATCCCGCCCGTGACGTGAATTGCGTTAAGAATCTTGCCCTCAACAAGGAAATGCCGCGCGCGACCTTTACTTCGTTTGCCGATGCGGCTTCCGCCCGAAAGGTGCTTCCGGAGTATTCCCGCTACTGGAAATCCCTCAACGGCGACTGGAAATTCCACTGGTGCAAGACGCCGGAGGAACGTCCGAAAAACTTCTTCAAAGCCGGCTTTGATGCTTCGGCTTGGGACACAATCGCCGTTCCGTCGAACTGGAACGTCGCCGGCATTCAAAAGGACGGTTCGCTCAAGTACGGCCTGCCGATGTATGTCAACCAGCCGGTGATTTTCGAACACAAGGTCGCAGTCGGCGACTGGAAGCTCGGCGTGATGCGCGAACCGGCGAACAAACAGCGCACGACCTACGTTTACCGCAATGAAGTCGGTTCCTATCTCCGCGATTTCGAGGTGCCCGCCGATTGGAACGGCCGCGAAATCTTCCTCAATTTTGACGGTGTGGATTCTTTCTTCTACGTTTGGGTGAACGGCAAGTACGTCGGTTTCTCGAAGAATTCCCGTGACCCTGCCTGCTTCGATATTTCCGAATTCGTGAAACCCGGCGAAAAGGCCACCGTCGCGGTCGAAGTTTACCGCAATTCCGACGGTTCCTTCCTCGAAGCGCAGGATATGTACCGCCTTCCGGGGATTTTCCGTACCGTGTCGGTCTATTCCACGCCGAAAGTGCATATCCGCGACTTCGTCGTTATTCCGCAGGGTGACAAGCTCAACGTGACGACGGACGTACGTAATTTCGGCGCCGGCGTTGACGGTTGCGAAATCGTTTACTCGCTTTATGCGCAGAAAGCACTTTACTCCGACGAGTACTCGGAAGCTCCGGTTGCAACGGCAACGGTTTCTGTTCCTGCACTGAAGAGCCGCGAAAATCTTGAACTGCCGAAGACCGTGCTTGCCGTTCCCTCGCCGAAGCGCTGGTCGGCGGAAGACCCGAATCTTTATCTGCTCATTGCGGAATTGAAACGAGACGGAAAGACGATTGAAGCCGTTTCCTCGCAGGTCGGTTTCTGCGAAGTCGAAATCCGCGACAACCAGGTCGACGAGTTCGGCAAGAAGGGCCGCTACCTTTACGTTAACGGAAAGACCGTCAAGCTCAAGGGCGTTAACCGCCACGAATCGCATCCGGAACGCGGACACGCCGTGACGCGCGAAGACATGGAAGAAGAAGTCATGCTTATGAAGCGCGGCAACATCAACCACGTCCGCAACTCCCACTACCCGACGGATCCGTATTTCTACTTCCTCTGCAATAAGTATGGGATTTATCTCGAAGACGAAGCGAATATCGAATCGCACCAGTATTACTATGGCGATGCCTCGCTTTCGCACCCGATCGAATGGCGCCCGGCGCACGTTGCACGCGTTATGGAAATGGCGCACCGCAACGTCAATCAGCCGTCCATCGTAATTTGGTCGCTCGGCAACGAAGCCGGTCCCGGCGACAACTTCAAGGCCGCCTATCAGGAACTGAAGAAGTTTGACGCGTCCCGTCCGGTTCAGTACGAACGCAACAACAATATCGTGGACATGGGCTCGAACCAGTATCCGTCCGTCGGCTGGGTCAACTACGCCGCACAGGGCCACTGCAAGCAGCCGTTCCACATTTCGGAATACGCGCACTCGATGGGTAACGCGATGGGCAATCTCAAGGATTATTGGGATGCCATCGAATCCTCGAACTATATTTGCGGCGGCGCCATTTGGGACTGGGTGGACCAGGCACTCTATCGCTACGATCCGGAAGCGGGCCGACGCGGCTTGGTTTACGGCGGCCAGTTCGGTGAAATTCCGAACGACCGCGACTTCGTCTGCAATGGCGTCATCTTCGCCGATCGCTCGCCGAAACCGCAGTACTTCGAAGTCAAGAAGGTTTACCAGTACATCGGCGTTGCGGCTGCGGCGGAAGATGCTTCTAAGGTTGAAATCTTTAACAAGTATTACTTCAAGAGCCTCGACGGCTACGTGCTGAAGTGGGCATTGACCGAAGACGGAAAGGCTGTTCAGTCGGGCACGCTTCCGGCCTCCGCACTTGCCGGCGTTGCGCCGCGCACGAAGAAGGTGCTCGAAATTCCGTTTGACGCGAAAAAGCTCAAGCCGGAATCGGAATACTTCCTCAACGTTCAATTCTGTCTCGCGGGCGATGCTCCTTGGGCGGAAAAGGATTATGTCCAGGCGGACGAACAGTTGCCCGTCAAGGCTGCGGGAGCACGTCCGAGCATCGCCGATGTGGCTAAGGGCGAGGCTGTCGAACTGAAGCATTCGCCGAACGGAGATGCGGAAATCCGCGGTTGCGGCTTCACCGTGAAGTTCTCCGGAACGACGGGTACAATCGAATCGCTCCAGTACGGCGATGATACGGTGATTACGGCCGGTAACGGTCCGAAGATCAACGCTCACCGCGTCCCGGTCAGCAACGACAATGTCCCGCGCGGACGTTGGGCGCGTGCCGGCCTGAGCAATCTCAAGCAGAGTGTTGCCGGTGCACCGTCGATTTCGCAGGATCCCAAGACCGGGATCTGCACGCTTTCCTATCCGGTGAAGGCGGAAGGCCAAAACGGTTTCCATTTCAACGCACACCAGATTTGGACGGTTTATCCGGACGGCTCCATTGAGCTCCAAACCATGATTTCCTGTTCGGAAGGCAAATTCGACCTGCCGCGCCTCGGCTACGAAGTCGCGTTGCCTGCAGGCCTCGATACCTTCGCGTATTACGGCCGCGGACCGATTGAAAACTACGCCGACCGCAAGTCCGGCTCTTTCGTCGGACGCTATCAGGGCAAGGTGGCAGACAATTTTGTCCGCTACATTCTCCCGCAGGAAATGGGTAACCGCGAAGACGTGCGTTGGTGCGCACTCCTGAACAAGGAAAACAAGAGCGGGGTTGCGTTTGTTTCCACGGAAAAATTCTGTGCCTCCGCGCTCCCGATCTCCCAAGCGCAAATCGCCGCGGCGTCGAATGCTTACAAGCTTGAGGACGCGGTTGCGAACTCCGAAAAGACGACGCTCCTGCTCAGCTCCGGTGTTCGCGGGCTCGGCGGGGCTTCCTGCGGTCCGGACGCACTCGATCGCGACAAGGTCTTCTCCGAACCGACGAGCTTCGGCTTCATCATGCGTCCGCTCAAGGCCGGTTCAATCGCCGAGCAGGTCAATGTCGCTCCGGCCGGCGCTATGCCGATTGCGATTGCGCGTGACATCGCCGGTGTCGTGACGATTTCGGCTAAGGACCCGAAGGCGGAAATTTACTACTCCGTTGACGGCGGAGAGGCCCAGGCTTACACGGGCACAATCGCGTTCCGCAACGGCGGAAAGATTGCCGCATGGCTCGCCGGCCGTCCCGAACTGAAGACCGAAATGGACTTGCCGCGCCTCGAAAAGGTCAGCCTCGCCGTTGCGTTCTGCAGTAACCAGGAAGGCGGGGAACCGGCGGACAATCTCGTTGACAATGACCCGTCCACGATCTGGCACACGGCCTACAGCGTGACCGTCGCCCCGTATCCGCACTGGGTGGATTTCGACACCGGAGAAGTGAAGACCCTCAAGGGCGTTTCCTATCTCCCGCGCTCCGGCGGTGAAAACGGCGACATCAAGGACTACGAAATCTACGTCAGCCTCGACGGCAAGACCTGGGGCGATCCGGTTGCCAAGGGTAGCTTCCCGCGCACGAAGGACGAAAAGAAGATTCTCTTCCCGAAGCCGCTGAAGGCGCGTTACGTACGCTTCCGCGCCTTGTCCTCGCAAAACGGACAGGACTTCGCCGGCGGTGCCGAATTCGGCGTCCTCGGTGAATAAATTAAGTGCCGTTTATACAAAAACGCTCCCGGAAATTGCTCCGGGAGCGTTTTTTTTATTTGGCGTTTTAAAACCATTTTCGCGAGACAAAGAATTAGGTCGCAACGTAAGGCAAGCAGGGGCGTCCCGCAGATTTCACAAAGATTATTTTCGCCGCTGATGGCGCGAATGACGCAGATTTACGGGAATGCGAATGTAAAAATCTTTGTGCTCCCCGGGTGCCTGCGACGGATTGTTTAGGGCGAGCGGGTCTGTGCCGTGCCGTCGGTGTCGCTTTCTAAGACTTCGGAGAGCGCGAAGCGCGTTCCCGTGAGTCCGGCAAGCGCCGGTGTTCCCGTGGTCCGCGGGAGCCTGCGGGGATGATGTTTTCTAATGGGGGTAATTTCTTTCATTTTATTTTTCTCCTCTTCCGTATTTGTAGACGTAAGAGATAATTCGCTCGCATGTTTTGTCAAATGTGCTTTGTGTAGTCGTGGACGGGGGAGCGGGTGCCGAAATCGGCTTGTCCCCGATTATGCTTTTGCCTTGTCGTCGGGAATGCGCATAATCGTCAGGCACTATGAATTCCGAAATCCAAGAAGAGGTTCTCAATATTTTCAAAGAAAGCAAGGCGTTGCTTTCCGGTCACTTTATTCTGCGCAGCGGTCTGCACAGCGCGAATTATTTCCAATGCGCGCAGGTGTGTCAGTACATGGACAAGGTTTCGCGCCTCGTCGAATTGTTGCTGCCGAAGCTGAAAGATCTCGGCATTGAAACCGTGCTCGCTCCGGCGATGGGCGGCTTGGTTGTCGGTCAGGAAATTGCGCGCCAGCTCGGCGTTCGCTTCATCTTTGCGGAAAAGGAAGACAACAAGCTCGTCCTGCGTCGTAATTTCAAAATTGCTCCGGGCGAAAAAATTCTCGTCGCCGAAGACGTCGTCACGCGCGGCGGCCGTGTCGTTGAATGTGCGGACATTATCAAGGCTTGGGGCGGCGTTCCTGTGGCTTGTGCGATGCTCGTTGACCGCTCTGCCGGCAATGCTACGCTCCCGATGCCGGCGGTGTCGTTGCTGGAACTTTCGTTCCCGACCTATCCGGCCGATGCGCTTCCGCCGGAGCTCGCCGCGATTCCTGCGGTCCATCCCGGTTCTTAATTGCGTATTCGGACAAAAAAGTTCCCGCGAGCTTTAAGCCTGCGGGAACTTTTTTATGCGGTTTTACGATGCGGTTTCGGCGGATTCCGCGGCCGGTGCTTTGGCCGGGCGGCGACGACGGCGGCGCTTCTTGGGGGCTGCTTCGCCGAGCACTTCCGCCATATCAAAGCCCTTCGGCTCTTTCTTGGCGGGCGTAGCCTTCTTTTTCGGCGGTGCCTCGCAGATGGACTTGCGGGAAATCTTTTTCGGAGCGATACCGAGCTCCTGCAGTTTTAGGAAAAGCTCGCGGCTCGTCCACGCATCGGTCGCAGCGTAGATAATCTGTTGTTCGCTCAGCGTTTTTGCGGCCCAATTGGAAACCTGAGCATTTTTGGAAATGCGGCCGCCGAGGAAATAGGCACAGAGCGCACGCAGTCCTGTATTTTCGATTTTTGCCTTACGCGTATAGGTGCTGGCATCGACGAATCCGGCGTCGTCAAACGGCGCGCGTTTCTTCAGGTGAAGCACGTCTTCCTTGACGGCAACGCCGACTTTGAGGATGTCCGGATTTTCGAAGACGGGAAAAAGCACGGGGACGCCGCCGCAGTAGTCGAGGCGGAAAAGGTAGGCGCACTTTTTGCCGCAGAGCTGGACGAGCGAAGTCAGATAGGAATTACCGCGGCTGAAGCTGGGGCGCGTTTCCGTGTCGAAGCCGAGGATTTCTTCCTTGCAGAGGGCTTTGACGGCCTTGCGGGCGGCTTTTTCGTCCGTGATGAGTTCGATTTTCCCCTCGTACTGAAGGAGGGGCAGGGCGGCGACGAATTCTTTGTCGATGTGCACAAGCCCGTCCTCCGAGGCTTGAATTTCGGGAACTTGGGCGGGAACAGCGACCTTGGGTTTCGCAGCTTTCATGATGGGACCAAGTCTAATTTTCGTCGCGTTTTAAGCAATCTTGAAATCGGCTTTGAGGGAACGCGGGCTTGACAAGCGCGGGCAAAAGCGAGATTTTTCTACATAACGTGATTTTTTACAAGAAGAGCCGACTTAGTCTTAATCTCCTGCTTCTCCCCGAGGGGGAGTAAGTGCTTTTTTGCGGGCAGGCGACCGCTTTTCAACGCCGAAACCGACGGGGCTGTTCCCGCGAAAATTTCTCTTTTCCGCTTTGCGTTTTCCCGCGAAGTAAACCTACGAAAAAATTTATAAAAACGATTATGCAACACGAAAAAATTACGAAATACGCTGCGTTCCCGACGATTGATTTGCCCAATCGCCGCTGGCCGAACAACTCCATTACAAAGCCGGCCATTTGGTGTAGCGTTGACCTGCGCGACGGGAATCAGTCGCTCGCCGTTCCGATGAACGTCGAAGAAAAAATCGAAATGTTCAAAATGCTCTGCGACATCGGTTTCAAGGAAATTGAAATCGGCTTCCCGAGCGCATCCGACACCGAATTCGCCTTTGCGCGCACGCTCGTCGAACAGAATCTGATTCCGGACGATGTCACCGTTCAGGTACTCGTTCAGTGCCGCGAACACCTCATTCGCCGTACTTTCGAAGCGCTCCGCGGGATGAAGCAGGCGATTGTCCACATTTACAATTCGACCTCGCCGTTGCAGCGCCGCGTTACTTTCGGCGATGCCTCCAAGGAACAGATTAAGCAAATTGCCATCGACGGCGCACAGCTCGTGAAATCGCTCCTGCCCGAAGCCGCAGGAACGAAAATCCGCCTCGAATATTCCCCGGAAAGCTTCTCCGATACGGAAGTCGATTTCGCCCTCGAATGTTGCAAGGCCGTTATGGACGTCTGGCAGCCGACCAAGGAAGATCCGATTATTTTGAATTTGCCCGAAACGGTTCAGTGGACGACGCCGAATGTTTACGCCGACATGATTGAAGCGTTTACTAACGGCTTGGAGAATCGCGAGGCAGCGATCATTTCGTTGCACACGCACAACGACCGCGGCACCGGTGTCGCGGCAACCGAGCTTGGCCTGATGGCAGGCGCAGACCGTGTCGAAGGCACGCTCTTCGGCAACGGCGAACGCACAGGCAATCTCGACATCGTCACCGTCGCGCTCAACATGTACACGCACGGTATCGAGACCGGGCTGAAATTCGACAACCTTCCCGCCATCCGCGAAGTGTACGAACGTTGCACGCGCATGACCGTTCCCGAACGCCACCCCTACGGCGGCGACCTGGTCTTCACGGCGTTCAGCGGTTCTCACCAGGACGCGATTAAGAAGGGCATGGACCTGCGCCGCAATGCCGGTCCCGATGCTCCGTGGCACGTGCCGTATCTGACGATCGATCCCTCCGATGTCGGCGCCAATTACGAAGCCATTATCCGCATTAACTCCCAGAGCGGAAAGGGCGGTATCGCCTACATCCTCGGACGCGATTTCGGCATTGAATTGCCGAAGCTCATGCACCCGGTCGTCGGCGAAGTCATCGGCGGCATTGCCGACAAGCTCGGCCGCGAACTCACGCCGAAAGAAATCAACGATGCCTTCATGCAGCACTTCGTTAACGTCGCCGAACCGCTCAAACTCAAGGTCTTTGAAAGCCTCTCGGAAAAGAAGCCGCTCGTTTCCTGCAACGCCACCGTCGTCTATCAGGGACAGGAACACCACATCTCCGGAAGCGGGAACGGCCCGATCAACGCCTTCGTCAAGGCCATCCACCTGCAGGGCTGGAAAAACTTCACGCTCCGAGACTACCGCTCGCACGCGATTGGAAGCGGCTCGGCAACGGAATCGGCCGCCTACGTTTCGATTTCCCGCGACAGCGACGGCAAGGTGTTCTGGGGTTGCGGTATCGACACGAACATCGAGCTCGCGGGCTTGCTTGCCCTTGTCTCGGCATTCAATCGTTCGCGCCGTATCTAAGTCGTTTCCCGACTGCAATCAAAGCGTTCCCGCCGATCACGGGAACGCTTTTTGTTTTTGGGAGAGCGGACTTTCCGCCCCTTCGTCGTTGGCTCAATCCTACATTTCTCTTGAAAATCGTTTTCGGCGGCATACGATTGGTCTAACTCAATAACGGCGCGTTTTTATCGCGAAGTGCTTTAACTGAAGGAACTCTATGAAACACGTAAAAATTTTAGTTGCTCTGATGCTTGCCGCGACGGCGTTGTCCGCTGTCCCCGCATCCGCTTTTGCGGGCGAAAAGGACGGGAAGCCGCGTATTGTGCGGGAAGCGGAGCGCCGGGAGCGCGAACGCCAAGATTCGACGTGGACGCCGGAAAACATCCGCGACAATCCCGTGCTTTTCCTACAGGAAACGATTGCTTCGTGCGACGCGCTGAAAGATAAAATCGAAGCGCAGGACATTGCGTTCATCCGTTTGAAAAAACAGGCGGAACGCAAGGTCTCCGAAGCCGAAAGCGCGATTCGCCGCTACACGAAATTTTTGGAGGAAGCGAAGAAGCAGTACAAGATTGCCAAGGAAAAGGATGCGTTTCCGGTGACGATTAACGGCTTTGAGCTGTCCGAGGAAGAACTTTCCGACAAGGTCGCCGATGCGCTCGAACGCGTTGAGCTCGCAAAGAGCCAAAAGAAAACCAACAGCGTCGTCGCCAAGAAAGTAAAAATCCGTCAGGGCGTTTTGAAGACGAAGACGCGGGAACTGCGTACGATTCGCCGCAAGCTCGTACTCCAGCTCGAACAGGTAAAAATGAACGAAGCACTCGGCGAAATCGACGAGCTGACGGATGTGCTCGGCACGATTAAGGATATGTCGATCGAACTCGACGAAGATCCGACGAAGCTTTCTCTCGACGACATCACCGAGGAAGACCCCGACGCGGCCCGCAAGCAATCCGCCGAAGAATTTCTCGAAGGCGAATAAGAAAGAAATTTATGACACCGACAAAGCTGGCAGGCTTGCTTGCCGTTGCGGCGATGCCGTTTTTGGCGTCGTGCATGACCCCGAACGAGAAAATCGCCCGGGGGCTGGATGAGTACTCGCTGACGCTCAACGAGGCTCAAGCGGCGATTGCCGAGGGAGCGGAGATTTCCGTGGCTTTTTTGGTGAAAGCGGCAGTCCGGGACAATGTTGCGGTGGTGGAGCTTTTTGTTGCGGAAGGCGCGAATCCCTGGGAAATGAAGGATGCGACGGGAACGTTTTCGCTCTTCGCCTACGCCGCGAGTCATTGCCGGGAGGCTCTTCTCAAAATCTGTTTTGATACCAAGGCGCTTTACCCGGATCTCGCGGAGAAGAAGGCGACAGAGTATGTCGAATTCGTCATTTCCAAGCTGTCGCAGGATCCGAGCCTGCGCGTTACGAATGTGTGTGCTCTGATCTGGGAGGCGGGCTTGGCGCTTCCGACAAAAGCGAAAATGGAGGCTGAGCAAAAACGCGTCGCCGAAGAAGAAGCCCGTCGCGAAAAGGAACGGATTGAGCGGGAACGCAAGGAGGCTTTAGAGACCTTAAAGGACCTTGAAATTGCTGCGTTGAGCGTTCGGATGATTGAAGAGGTTTTAGCCGGAGAAAAGAAGCTTTCGAAGGAAGAAAGCTCCCGCGGGCGTGTCCTTATTGAGGCCTTCGGAGAAGAACAAATGCCCGCGCTTCTCGAATGCTACAAGCAGGCACGGCAGGCTTTTCTCGAAGCGGACGCGAATCTGAACGAGCTGGTTGCGGCACTTCGGGCGGAGGGTGTCAATACGAAGCTGAATTTCGAAATTCTTGGGGCGTGTGCAAAAAATCTGCTGACGTTTGACGAGTTCGTGGCGGATCTCAAGGAAGAGGATCAGACCAAGTGCATTGCGCGTTACGGGAGTGAATTGTGGTGGCAACGCCAAGATGTCCTTGCCGCGGCGAACGATATTTTTCAGGCGGCGGGAAATCGCTGGCTGGATTTGGCGGCCGAATACTGGCGTCTGCGTTACAAACTGACGGATTATTACTCGCTGTTTAAAATCGGGGCGATTACTCCGGACGAACTCGCCGCTAAAGATGCGGCATTCCCCGAAGGCTGATTGCCGATTCCCCGACGCAGAAAATTAAATGTGCTATGAAGACTTTATTGAAATCTCTTTTGGGAGCTGTTGCGGCCGCGTTCGGCGTTTCCGCGTTTGCCGCTCCGGAGAATCACGAAGCATTTGCCCGGGAATACATGCCGGAATCGCAAGCCGTGTTCGAACGCTTTCGTAAGGATTGCGCGGAAAGCAAAAAACTTCGTGAATCCCTCGCGGAAGATTTGCGCGTGATGAATCGACCGGCGGAAGACGACGCCGGCTATTGCGCGCTCTCCGAAAAAATTGCGGAACTCGAAAAACGGGAGGCCGAGTGGAGCGGCACCGTTAAAGACTCATTTCTTCGCCACAAGGCCGGTTTGGTGACTGCCGAAAAGCTCGGAGACGCGGACCTCGAGCTCGCGAAAAGAAGCATCGCTTGGGAAAGTAAAGTACTCGAGAATTTGCTTAGGAATTCCGTCGCAGGCTTCGGAGTTCCGGAGCTGGTAAAGATTCCGGGATGTAATTACGCGTTCGGAAAATACGAAGTTACGCAGGCGCAATATCGCGTCATTATGGGCCGAAACCCGTCGTACTTTAAGGGGAACAATCTCCCCGTAGAATCCGTTACCTGGGAGGAAGCCGTCGAATTTTGTGTGCGTCTGACCGAGCGGGAACATGCGTTGGGACGCTTGCCGAAAGACCGCGAATACCGTTTGCCTACTTGCGAAGAATGGGAACACGCCTGTCGCGCGGGAACAACGACGAATTATCATACGGGGGATTCGATGGCTGCTTTGGATCGTGCCGGATGGTATGCCGGAAACAGCGAGCGCAAGGTCCATCCCGTCGGGCAAAAAGAACCGAATGCATTCGGGCTTTACGATATGCACGGGAATGTCAGCGAATGGACATGCAGCTTCTATGAACCCCGATTTGCGTGCATGGGCGGTGATTGGAGCGATCTCGCGGATAATTGCAAAGCTTTGGATTGGAATGGCCGCCTGCCGGAAGCCCGTTTCGCCTACCTCGGCTTCCGGATCGTTCTCGCCGAAGCGGAAGAAGAATAGTTTACCGCATTCGCTTATCCGAAAGCGTTCCCGCCAATCCCGGGGACGCTTTTTGCTTTTGGAGGGCGGGAGGCTTCAAGCCGGAATCTTTCTCTGCGCGGGCGATTTTAGAGGTTTACGCGGGAACGTGCGGGCGGGCATAATTCCGAGTTATGAATTTGTCTTTCGGAAAGATTTTTTTGTGCGCGGCTTGCGTGTGTGCGTTGCCGTTTTCGGTGTCGGCGGAAGAAGCGGCGAGCGGAAAGATTTCGGTCGGGGCGGGTGTCGAGCGTAAGACTTTCGGTCTCGACTTGAGCGTGCCGCCGACGGAAACGAAGCAGGACGAGGCGGCGGTGCCGGAAATTTCCGAAGCCAAGGCGGTGCCTGTTGCGGCGGAGCCCGTGAAGCCGAGTTTTCCGGAGGCGCACCGGAAGTTTATTTTTGAATGCGAACCGAAGGAGTTTTCGGCGGAAGCCTACGAGCGCTCGGTGGAGAATTTGCTCGCCGCCTACGAAAAAAATACGGGGCGCAAGCTGGTGCCGGGCGAACACAAAAAGGTGGCGCTCAAGATTTACACGGCTTCCGGACGCGGCTTGGAAACGCCGAAGGATTTGACGCGGGCGGTGCGGACGGCTTTGGAAAACCGCGGCTTTTCGCGGGAAAATATCTTGCTCGTTGATTTGAGCGAACGCCAGTTGCGCCTCGCCGGTTACTTGCCGCCGTTCCGCAAAAAGAACGATTTCTTCTGGGAAGGTTCACCGGTGGCGGCACTCGATACGGGCAAGCATTACCACGAAAAATGGTTTTACGAAAACAATTTGCCGACGCGGGAATCGAATACGGGGGCGGCTTCCGAGTGGGAGGATATTGCCAACGAGCGAAAGAGTTTTCTGCCGATTCCCTTGCTCTTCGAAGTCGATTTTTGGATTAATCTCCCCGTGGCTTGCGACAGTCCGGTGTTGGGTGTTTGCGCGGCTCTCGGCAATGCGACGCTTTGGAATGCCGGCAATCAGAAGCGCTTTTTAGATAACCCTGCGAACGCCGTTCACATGGCGGTTTCGATTGCGACGATTCCGGAATTGCGCGCGAAGTTTGAGCTTTCGATTCTTTCGCTGGAAAAATACCAGTTTATCGGCGGGCCGGTTTTCAACGAGAACTACACGCTTTCGGAAAAGCAAATCTGGATGAGCGCGAATCCCGTGATTTTGGATTTTCTGATGTGGCAACGCATGAATCGCGCACGCGCAGCTCGCGGCTTTAACCCGATTTTCCCCGAGCCGCCGCTGTTTTCCACGGCCAGCAAGGGCGAATACTCGCTTGGCTCCTGCATGGCTTCGGAGCTAAGCCTCGTCCGCGTTCCCGCAGAGTAAGCTCCCGATCAGAGGCGTTCGGGAGTCCTTCCCGAGAGACCTCTTGGATTAATTTCTTCGCCAGACGATGGTGAAGAAGAGCCAGGCGGTGAGGATGGCGGCGACGACGAAGCCCGTGATGCCCAAGTGCTTGGCGAATCCGAGCTCGTTGCCGATACTGGCCGCGCAGACCAAAAGCGCACTTGCGACCAGAAGCGCGGAGATAATCATGGCGAGCGCCATGCGGTTGGCGGAACGGTCGAGGGTGACGCGCGTGGCGTTGAGGCCTTCGTGCTCGATGTTGATGCGGGCGTCGCCGCTTTCGATTTTCCAAAGGATACGCTGGAACGATTCGGGGATTTCCTTGATGTAGGCGAGTTGGCGCTCCGCGTGCCAGTAGATGTCGCGTCCGACATTGAGCGGATTCCGGCGCTGGGAATGAAGGTTCCTGAGTGCCTTCCGGGCAAATTCGGAAAGTTCGAAATCCGGATTCAAGGCACGCCCGGATTCTTCCATGACGGTGACGGATTTCGCGAGCAGGGCGTAATCGCGCGGGAGCGGGAGTCCGTTCTGGGCGAATACGCGCAACATATCGAAAATGATGCGCCCGACGGCCCCGGCATCGTTTTCGAAATTGGCGTGGCGGCGCAGGACAACGGCGATGTCCGCTTCGAGTTTGGCCTTGTTGACGTGTTCCTTCGGCGGATTGATGCAGAGCGCGATTTGCAGGACTTTTTCGGCGTTGAGCTCGGCGACGGCAGCAAAGATGTCGGCGAGGAAATAGCGCATTTTTCTCGAGAGCGTCCCGGCGCATCCCCAGTCGAGGAAGCAGAGGCGCCCGTCGGGTGTGATGAGGAGGTTGCCCGGATGCGGGTCGGCGTGGAAGAAGCCGAAGGAGAAAATTTGACGGAAGACGGATTCGCCGCCGGCGATGCTGAGTTCGCGTGCGACGTCGGCGGGAATGCGCTTGTCGCCGGGCGAAAGACCGTCCACCCAATCCGTTACGAGGAGCCGTGCCGAGGAAAGGTGCTGGAAGACACGCGGAGCGAAGATGCGCGGGTCGTCGTTGATTTTGTCGAAGTGCTGGGCGTTTTTAGCTTCGAAGGTGAAATCGATTTCGCGCAGGACGCCGTTGCGGATTTCGTTGAGAATGCCGGCGAAGTCGTAGGCGGCGAGTTCGGGAATATTTTCCGTGGCCTGCGTGACGATCCATTCGAGGATTTCAAAGTCGGCCCGCATGGCTTTGCCGGCGCCGGGACGCCGTACTTTTACGGCGACGCATTCGCCTGTTTTCAGCGTGGCTTTATAAACGAGTCCGATGGAACCGCAGGCAAAGGCCTCTTTGTTGAAGGTCTGAAAGTTTTCGGTGATTCCGCCCTTGAGCTCGCCGTCGATTACCGGTTCCACGGTTTCCCAGGGAAGCGGGGCGACATGATCGCGGAGCTTTTTGAATTCCTCCAGGAGCGGGGGCGGAAGAATATCCTCGCGGGTGCTGACGATTTGGGCGAATTTGACGAAAGTTGGTCCGAGCTCTTCGCAGGTGACCCGAATGCGTTGCCAAATTGAAAGGCCGGACGGATGCGGGAGGATTTTCCTGAGGAAGAAATTGTGCGGCTGCAATTTCCCGGCAATCTCCGCGAAGCCGTTGCGCAGCAGGACGACGGCGATTTCTTTCGCGCGCAGGCTATTGCGCAGGAACGAAATCGTCCGCATCGGGGAGGATTGGGGAATGGGGCGGTTGGGCACGGAGATCAGGAAAGGTCCCCGCGAAGGATTTCACGGGGACGGGTGAAGGTTATCCGACGACTTCCGTGTCGGTCGCGGGGGTTGCGTTTTCGGCTTTTTCCGCGTCGCAACAGCATTCGCACTCGGTCGGAATACCGAGCTTTTCCTCGATGGCCTTGAGGCGTTTGCTGATGGCGCAGACCTGTTCCTGCGTGGCGAAGGGCCATTTCTTACCGAGAGCCTCCGCTTTGTTCGAAAAATCGCAGCGGGCCTTTTCCCAGTTTTCTTCGCCTACCTTGGAGGCTTTTTCAAAGAATTCCTTTGCGTCTGCGGCGGAAATTTTTCCCTTGGCGACCCAATCGCCGAGCACTTTTTCGATGGCTTCTTTGGAGAGCGTTGCGGCGCCGAGGCCGGCGTAGAGTGTTTTTTTGAATGTGTCGAACATGGTTTTCCTTTCTTTGCGTGGGTTAAATTTTACTAAAAGCGTCGCGAGACCTTACTTTTTGTTTTTGTTTACGTCCTGACGCTCGATTTCCGTGGCAATCGTGTCGGGCGTGCCGAGGGTGAAAAGCAGGCCGCCGAGGCCGCTGACCGTAATTTGTTCATTGAGGCGGACGAGCTCGCCGGCTTTTACGGCATCAGCCCATTCCTTGCTCGGGGTTTCGGAGCTTAGGCCGATAAAGACCTTATCGTTCAGCGTTTTTGAAATTTCCGAAGCGAATTTTCCCAGATAGCGGAAATCTTTGCGTTCCCGCAGGTAGTAGATATTGAAAAGCTTGTAAAATTCTTCGACTTCGGCGGCGTCGGGCAGGCGGAACTCGATGGTCTTCGCGTGGGTCGTGTGCGGGTAGGTTTTGACGACGAGGTATTCCGCGAGGTCCGTGACGTTGGATTTCGTCGCCTTGTTAAGCGTGTTTTTCAGGCGCGTTTTGGCGTTGCCGTACTGGGGAATTTTTTGGGCGATGCGCAGCGGGTCGAATTCTTCCATCGCGTAGATGCGGACTTGGCCCGGCATGTTTTCGAAATCGATGGTCATTTCCGTGATGTACTGCGGCGGGGTGCTGACGCGGGTGCTTTCCGTCGCCTGAGACGAAACGTATTTCTGCAGGGAAACGTGTGTGATTTTGCGTGCGTCCTTGCAATAGAAACTCTGGTAGGGCTCTTGAATTTCAATTCCGAATGCGTTCTGCGGGAGCTTGGCCGCAGACACCGTTACCGCCTCCGCGAGAGACGGGAGAAGCAGGGCCGGACACAGGCATAGGAGAGCTTTCGAAACGAAGGGCAGGGGCTTTCTCATACGGGAAGAATTTTGTTGGAAGGTTCCGCCGAGTGCAATTATGAATTTTGCGTGCGGGAAACTCTCCCGTTGATTCGGCGCATTCCTTGGTTTAGGTTTTAGGCAATGCGTTTTTATACTCGTAATTGGTTACCCCTCGGCTGTTGCTTGTTGGCTGTTTTGGCGAGTGCTCGGGACGACGCTCCCGTGCCGGCGGCGGATTCGGCTCCGGCAGAATTCGTCTCTAAATGCGCCAAGGCCGAACGCATTATCAGAGGGCGGGAGGAAAGCGAAATCGCCGAGCGCCTCAACGAGATTGTGCCGACGCCGGAAAATCCCTTTACGACGGAAATCGCGGTCCAGCGTCCGACAAAACTGAAGATGATTGTGCGCCGCATTTCGGAGAACGAACGCCGCAAGGTGGACAAGGCGGCGGAAGCGGCCGAGCGCAAAAGGCTTTTGGAGGAGAAAAAACGGGCAGCCGAGGAACGCCGGGCCGAACGGCAGGCGCGTTCCTGGATGCTTTTCGACGAGCGGGAAAAAGAAGACGCCAAGCGCCGCGAAGCTTTGGAAAAGATGAAAAAGGAGCAGGAGGAAAAGGATCAGCAGCAGGAGGATTTCCGCAAATTCGTCGAACTGCCGGCGCAATCGGTTTTCAAGCACGCGGCATCGGAATTTTTCCCGGGAGCCGTGCCCGAGAGCATTCAGCGCGTGAACAAAGCTTTTAAGACGGATAACGAGATTCGCGATTGGCAGTGCACCGGCGTTTATGCGCCGCCCGGGGAGATTATCCGCGTGCACGTTTCGTCGGCGGCCATCGGGACCGGCTACCGCATTCGCATCGGTACGCATGAAGACAATTTGCTGGAAGGCCGGAAGAAAAACTATTGGCACCGCTTTCCGACGATCGTGCGGGAATTTGACGTCGGCAATTCCACGGTCGAAATCGCGAATCCCTTCGGCGGGATGATTTATGTTTACGCACCGGCTCCGCCGGCACGCAGTAAACTTTCCTCGTCCTCGCAACGCCGCGTGCCCCGCTACGCCCGTTTCCAGTTTATCGGCGTCGTCGAGGCCCCGTATTTCGAGCTCGGCGAAACCAAGCCGGCGGAATGGTTGCACCTGCGCAATGCTCCCGCGCCTTGGGCCCATCTCGCGGGCAAATATTTCATCGCGACCGTGCCGTCCTCCGCCGTGAGAAAAATCGAAAATCCTCAGAAACTCGTCGAGTTTTGGGATAAAATTATCGAAGGCCTCGACAAGCTCTCCGGGCGCGAAAAACGTAATAAAAATGCGCCGCGGGAATGCATTGTCTTCGACGTCGATTCCGTCGGATTTGCCGGCCACGAGGGCGATACCATCGTCCTGCCGCTCGAACTCGTAAAAACTTTCGTCGATTTGGATTACGTCCGCAAACACGGCTCGTGGGGACTGTTTTTCTACCTCGCGAAAAACCGCGTGAGAGCCGAGTGGACGCTCAACGGAAATACGGATGCTCCGGCGGCATTGCTTGCCCTGTATTGCATGGAGCAGGTGACGGAACGTAAAGCGCATACGTTCTTTAACGCCAAGGCGCTCCAGTCGTCGGCACTGACGCATCCGGATGCGGCGGGGACGCCGGAAATCATCGGCGCCTATTTGGCTCCGCTCGAAGCCTTCGGATGGGAGCCGCTCTTCAAAGCGTTCGACGTTTACAACAACAAGAAACGCCCGCTGACCGAGACGGAGCTCGACAAGGCGGAAACCTTCGTCACCGTGTGGTCGCGCGCCGCCAAGACGAATCTCGGGCCTTATTTCGAAAAATTCGGAATCGAATATTCCAAGCGCCTGCAAATGCGCCTCGAGAAGCTGAAAAAGTTTTCTCCGCAGCGCTTTCCGCCGGCACTCGGCTTGGAAAAACCGAGCGAAGACTGCTTCCGCGGCGACGTGCCTTTGGGCAGTGTTGCGATTTTCTTCAGCGATTATTTCCCGCCGGAACAGACGGAAGAGGAATTCGTCAGCCTCGAGGAATTCACGGAAGAACCCGAAGAACCTGCGGAAGATTCCGGGGAATCGGAAACTCTCGAAGATGCGGAGGAAGCGGAGGACGGCGGGGCTGCCGACCCCAGAGTTTTCGGAGAAAAAATACGCGTATGAGTGCGGATTGTATGAAAAAACCGGCCTGTGCCGTTTTGCTTGCCGGCGGCTCCGGAACGCGGATGCGCGGGACGGTGGACGACAAAATTTTTGCACGTTTGGCGGGCGAGGCGGTGCTTGCGCACGTCATTCGCAGTTTCCGCGAAAGCGGCATCGCGGAGACTCTCGTTTTCGTCTGTCGCGATGAGGCTCAGGAAGACGCCGTTCGCACGGAGTTGTGCAAGCTTGAAGCCCGGGAGGCGTTCGCAAATATCGTGTTTTGTCGCGGCGGAAAGGAACGGCGCGATTCCGTACTGAACGGCCTGCGTGCGGCTAAATCGGCCGGCATCGCGGAAGATGCCGTTGTGCTGATTCACGACGCGGCGCGCCCGCTTGTTTCGGCGGCGTCCCTGCGGGAGGTTTACGAAACGGCCTTGCGCGAAGGGGCCGCCGTGCTTGCCCATCGCTGCGTGAATACGGTCAAGCGTGTGCCAGTGGGCACGTGTCCGGGAACGGCCTCCGAAACGGAAGACCTGGACCGCGGAAGACTGTGGGAAACGGAAACGCCGCAGGCTTTCCCGCTGGGAAAAATTCTACTCGCCTATGAGCGCGTTTGCGCCGAAGACCTTACGGTGACGGACGATGTTTCCGCTTTCGCCGTTGCGCTCGACGGGCGGGTGGCGCTCGTGGAAAATCTTTCGCCGAATCTCAAGATTACCGCGCCCGCCGACCTCGTTCTTGCCGAAGCGATTTTAAATTTGTCCGCTCGCGCGTCATAGATTGCCCGTCACGGGAGGATTGCCGCTTTCTCGTTTGTGGTGGAGAAAACTTTAGATTTTTTGGTGGACATTGTTTCTTTTGTGTTCAGACTTTAGTGCATGAAGTTGCTCGTCTCTCTTTTTCTTTTCGCATTGTTTACTGCTGCCCATCTTGAGCTGCGTGCGGATGTTTCCCGAAAAGATTTGTGGATTGAGGCGCTTGTTGCCGACGAATCGGGAAATTCCCGGCAGAGTTTGGAGGCGGCGACAAAGCTTTTGTCGGTGGCTGCGGAAAATCCTCTTGAGTATGTCCTCGCCGCGGAATTGTATGCGCGGGCGCTTGTAAAGGCGGAGCAATCGGGCAAACGCCGCTATTTACGGGTGGAGGCTCTACGGGAAGCTCTGAAAAACGCTCCGGATGAACCGGCGAAAGCTTTGTTGGAAGTCAAACTGGCTTGGGAATATGCCGAACTTGCCGAAAGCAGTTATTCGCGGTCTTCGGGGAAAAGCGATTCTACAGCCGCGCTTCCTGTGAATCTTGAAGAATGGAACGCATCTCAGTTCCGGCGTGCGGCAGTGGAGCACTATGACGTCGTGCTTTCAAAATATGCTTCTGCTCTGCAGAAAACGCCGATTGATGCGCTCAAGGCTCCGGAAATTCTTTGTAAAGAGGATCGGGAAAAAGTTTTCCCCGGGAGGCGTAAGGGGGAAAAGCGAAAATTGCTTAAAGACGTTAGCTTTGAAATCCTGAATTTGAATAGTGCTTCGGCAGCGGAATTTCCGACCTTATACGATTTCATTGCCCACGATGCGGGAAAATTCTACGAAGTACTTTCAGGGCAGGTCCTTGGGCAGGAAAAAGAGGTGTTGCCTGATTCGGAAACCTTGCTGGCGTCACCGAAAGAGTTTTTGGAGAGAGTCGAAGCCGAGGCCGCAAGAAAGTCGGATTATAAATGGCGGACGCTTCGGATTTTATGTGAGAGAACGCGCTTCCACTTGTCCGATACGGACTCCTCCGCGCTTGCGCGGGTGACACTTGAACGCATTTTCTTCGTTCAAAAGGAATTTCGCGAAAGTGTTCCCGAAGAACTGGATGCGCTTTTTGAATTTATCGGCTCCTATGAAAATGCGTGGCTTCCGCGTGTATCGCACGAAAGGCAAAATATAAAACACAGACTTTCGAGGAAGCAGGGATTGCCGCTTGGCTTTGAGGCTGCGTTGACGCGTTTTATCGCCGACTATGAATCTTTGCCGGTTGCGGCGGAAGCGGTTGAGATTTTGGCGCGTTTTTATATCGCTAACGGGCGCGAAGTTGAAGCGGAATCGCTTCTCAAAAAGGCGATTGCTGCGCATGGGAATTGCGTTAATGCGGAAGGGTGCAAGCAGCTTTTGGAGCAACTCGAAAGCCCTGTGCTCTGGCCGTTGGTGCTCCCGCGGAATTGGGTAAGTTCCGAGCCGGTGGATTTCCATGTTGTCGCTAAAAATGTCAGTCAGATTCGCTTACGCGCCGTTGCCGTCGATTGGCGAAAGTATTTCCGGGGAGAATTGGGACAATTTATTCGTAAGTTTGGCGCCGGAGCTCTGGTGGCGGACAAAGTACGCGAATTGCAGGTTCCGCTGAATGCTGAAAAGAATTTTCGGGAGACGGTTTATCGCGAGAGTATCCCCGCCGGATTTTTGTCTCCGGGATTCTACCTTGTTTTTGTCGCTTACAATGACGAAGCGTTTGAGCGTCACCCTTTGCCTGTTTGGGTGAGCGATCTTGCCGTTGTTACTGAGGCGGGACATGCCTGTGCGGGAGCGCATTCGGGGCGGGAAGGGTTTGAGTTGCGCGTCGTCAACGCAGTTACGGGAGCTCCGCTTGAAGGCGCGAAGGTTTTTGTGCGAGAGAAAAAACATTCTGTCGGCGATTGGGTCGATACTCCCGCCGGGAAAACAGACAAGCTGGGAGAGGCAATCGTTCCCGGCGTTGCTCCGGATTGCGGCTCGGTTCTTGTCGTTGAAGCAAAACTTCCGCGGAAAGAACGACACGTGCATCGTCCTTCCGAATATTTTAAACCTGTTTTGGAGTCTCAAGAGGATCTTCGCCCGAGTTTTGTCGGGAATCCGGAAGATGCGCAAGCGGACGACGATGCATACGAGACGCATGTTACCGCGATTGAGCGGATTGGAAGTATTTATGATCCCTCAAGCATCGGCGTTTCGACGGCAAAGCCCGTTGAGCTTGCCGTTTTCGCCGATCGTGATTTTTTACGTCCCGGGGAAACACTTGCGTTCAAAGGAATTGTTTTTCGTGAACAGGGCGGCGGACATCCCGCACCGGAGCTTTTTGTCGGTAAAAAAATAGCCGTTTCGCTCAAATGCCTAAAAAACGGGAGATTCGAGGAAATGGTGAAGACCGAACCGGTTTCCAATGAATTTGCTTCATTTTCCGGAAGCTTGAAAATCCCGGAGGATGCGGATTGCGGGGAGTGGCTTTTGGTTGCGGAATGTGTCGAGGGCAAACACATATCGTCGAATACGAAAATTTACGTCGGAGAAAATTGGAGAACTGCTCCGAAACTTGAAATTCTTAAAGCGGATTTTCCGCAGAGGCTCGGCGGGAAAGTCGTGGCAAAAATTGCGGGAAGGGCGCCGGACGGAACGGCGCTTGCGGGCGCTCACGTGCATTGGCGGGTCAGGGAAAAGCGAGTCGGAGTCAAAGCCGATTGCGCGCATGGCGACGGCGTACTGGATGAAAACGGGAGCTTGGAAATTTCATGGGAAACGGAGCCGCGGGAGCTTTCGACGGCGGAAAATGAAGGGACTGTACCTGAAAGCTGCCTATTCACGGAGTTTAATGTTTCTGCGGAGACGACTCTTCCCGACGGGAAAATTTTATCCGCGGAAAAGGAACTTGCTTTCGGAAACAGAAGCTTCAATTTGATCGCGAGCCATCGGAATTGGTCTCTGGGTGAGCCTGTCCCGCTTTTTTATTACCGGCGAGCCGCGGGAGAAAAATTTGAGTTGGTCACTGAAACGCATTTCGAGCGTGAGGCCGCAGAGAAAACTCCGAACTCGCGACCCGTTCCCGTGAAGCTTGAAGTCGTCCGTTTGACACGCGCGCAGCATTATTCTTTTTGGGAAAATATCTTCTCCGCTGAAGCGTTGAGCGTTGAAAAAGGCTCTGAAACCCCTTCATTGGTTCTTCCCGCCGACAAGTGGCTGCCCGGGCGCTACCGTATTTTGGCAACAGCGCAGGATGATTTCGGAGAGCCGGTCCGGGCGGAAACGAGACTTGATATTTTGGCGGGCGAAAACAAAAAACTTCCCGATGGTTTAGAGTTTTTTGCACAGCTGCGTGAGTACCGATTGAATGTTGGCGATACGGCGGAAATTCTTTGGGGAAGCCCTTCGGAAGAGGCTTCCGCCTTTGTCGAGGTGCATGTTCCCGGTATTGCCGAAGTACAAAGATTTTACGTTCAATCGAATCGTGAGCTGAAGATTATCCGGATTCCGATAACATCGCAGATGGAGGGGAAATATGTTCGCATATCGCTTTCTCAAATGAGCCACGGGCGTTTTTATACGCGCAACTTCGTTTTTGGGGTCAGGTATCAAAAACAAATCGCGATCGAAGCGTTGGATTGCAATTCTTTTCCGGAGGCCGGAGCTCCGGAGACTTGGCGCTTCAAATTAACGCGTCCGGACGGAAAGCCGGCTGCGGATGCGGAGATTGCCGTTGCATTGTACGATATTACCGGTGAAGGGGTTCTTTATCCGCAGGAAGCTGAAGCCAATTGGAAAGAAGAGGCGGAGCGCTTGGTGCCGATGTTGGATTACAGGCTAAGGCGTCGAGGATTATTTTCTTCGTCGAGTGCCGTACATTTTTATCACTTCGCAAAGGAACCTTCCCGCTCGCTGCGGAGTTTCCGTTTCCCGGAATGGACTTATGCTTTTTCCGGTGAGCCGCGTAAAGACGCGTTTAAAAGCTTTAATAAAGGCTGGGAGACGAAAAAGACACGCATAAAAATCACGGAAGATTTGTTGTTGATGGCGGCGGCAAGGGCGAGCCGCAGGGAAGTCGAAGAGATTACCGATTGGGAGGATAAGCGTCCGTTCTCGCGGCCGTTGCCTCCGGAATTCGGTCTTAAAGACTACTTTAAACCGGTGTTTTTCCATCCGCATTTACGCAGTGACGCAAACGGGATTGTCTCCGTGGAATTTACCGTTCCGGGGCATGATGCTCGCCGGCGGCTCCGCCTATTTGCTCACGACAAAGCATTGAATTTCGGTTTAATACAACGCTCGGATATTCGTGTGAAAAAGAATGAGGCGAATTCCGAAGCGCCGTAATTGCGGAAATCAGAGAGCGGAACTTCGAAAAGCCACTCCGCGCGGGAATTACGGTAAGCCGTTAGCAGCAAGCAGGCCTTATCGCTTTGGGGCTGTTTTTTAACTTTTCAGAGCGTTGTAATTGGTTTTTAATAAAAGCTCCATATTTTACGTTCTTTGAACTGCCGGGTTTTTATGCACGTTTACGTGCTGTGCGAGCCATGCCGTGTCGCGCCTTGCGCGCCGCCTTCGAGTGTGCTGTTTAGCCGCCGACGCTTCGCCTTCATTCCGTCCGTTATCCGTACCCGGTAAGCAAAGACCAACCCACAATAAAACAACCATACAGAATCATGCCTGATAATAACACAGAAGAGACCGCCCCCTTGTCGGACGTCTCGACGGCAGTGCCTGCAAACGAAAGTGTTGCGGAGCAGGCACCCGAAACACCCGTAGCCAAGCCGCACACGACCCTCGCAGAATCCGCCCTCGAATCCTCGCTCAGCGATGTGCTTCCGCTCAGCCCCATCGGTGGCGAACCCGAAAAAAACAATGCCGGAAATCCCGAAAAGAAAAACGGCGGTCGCCACGGTCTGCGCCGCGGAGCCGCTGCCAAAAAAGGAAAGAATGCCGGAGCCGGTGCTTCAGTCGGTGTGATCGAAAGCCCGGAACAGTTCACGGAAACGCTTTCCGGAACCGGTCCGAAGCCGCGTGAACGTCGCCGCGAACGCGAAGCCCGTCCGCAGGAAGTTGCTTCCGAAAACACGCCTGCCGCCGAAAACGTCGCGGAAAAGATCGAAGAAATTCGTCAGGGCGCCGGTTGGCGTATTCGCGAAAAGCGCGAGAAGAATTTCCACCACGTGCAGTCCAACGCGGGCAATCCGCGCCCCAAGCTCATCATTGAGCCTGCTCCGATTCCGGTCCAGGAAGAAGAACCCTCGTTCTGGCAAAAGCTGAAAGCCCGCATTCTGGCGTTTTTCAAGATCGGTAAGAAAAAGAAAAAACACCAGCGCGGCAAGAAGCGCGGCGGAAAGTTCCGCGGTGACCGCCCGCACGGGAAGAAGGATTTCCACGGACAACGCTCCGGCGGAAAGAAAAACTTCAACCGCAATCGCAATAGCGGTTTCCGCGGCGGTAACGGCAATCGCAACCGCCAGCAAAATAAGTCCGACGCCGCTTAATCAGGCGGTTTCGCAGCAGAACGTTCCCGGGATCTCCGGGAACGTTTTTTTATGGGCGGTTTCCGGCTTTTGTGCTTAAACCCCGTCCGGAAAGATTCGGAATTTGCTATTGTCTCTTCGAGGCTGTGCACCGGAGGTGCACGACATAGAATAACTGCGGGTACAGGCAAAGCCGAAACCCGCGGATAGGCGGACTTGCCGCCATGAGCCGATCGAGGCCACGCTTATATCCCTGACATTCCTGCGGCGCAATGGAACGAATTGTGCGCCTCGTCATAAAAAGCGAATTTCTAGAGCTTGCCTTAAACCTTGCCTGCGAGAAGAAAGATTCGGGGAAATTATGGAATAATCAGACTGTGATGTGTGAAAAGTTTCTTTTGTTTGGGCATGTCGCAGAGGATTGTGTAGTTATCATTTGACATGTCTGCTGTTGAATATATCTTTTGTGTCGTTGATTGTTGTTAACCTCTAAAAAGAATTAAAATGAAAAAGTCATCCCAAACAGAAAATCAGCGCGGGCGCAGTTTCCCGTGGGCGGCGGCAAGCGCCGCATGCATCGGACTTGCAGGTTCCCTTTGGGCGCTCTCCGAAGTTTTAGAAACCGATACCGACGGCGACGGATGGACCGATGCCGAAGAAATTGTCGCGGGAACCAATCCCGCCGACGAAACCGATCCTTGGGATTCCGATGGCGACGGCATTGCCGATTATCTCGAATTCGCCGACGGCACCGACCCGCTCGACCCGAACGATCCGCCGCAACCGCGAACACCCGTTTATGGAGGAGCGGCAAGTTCTGCGAGTGTCCCCGTCTTTCGTGATTTGATTGCGGAAACCCTTGAAGGGGAAAGCGAGTCGGCAAATGTCGGGATAGTTGATCTCGGAAATCCGAATTTCAATGCTCCGGCGGGATTTAGTCCCGGACACAATGAAGAGACCGAAAACGGCCGTAAAATCCGCTACCGCGTAATGGGAAGTGATCCGAACGGGTGGAGCGCGTTAGTAGGCGGCGGCGTTGAATATTGGCAGGATAAAGACGGGGCAACCATTGGCGTTGAACTTTGTGCCGGCCCTAATTCTCGCGGCGTAAAGCAACGCTTCAACATGGAAACAACGAAAGATTTTTGCGGCGGTTATGCGTTGGTTTGGGAACATTACGGGCGCGTGCCGAAATCCGGGACAATTGATTATAGCTACACGGTGCGTATCACGATGGGAGACCCTTCCACCGGAGCGGCGCAAATCGTCGGTACGGAGTTAACGATTGAATCTTCCCGCATTCCCTCCGGGGGTACAGCCAAAGAATGCTTTTTCTTCGGGATAGACGAAACGCATCTTGCCGCAATCGAGGAAAACGGCCTCTGGGTCAGCATAAGTCCGAATGCCCCAGGAACTCTCTCCGCAGTTGTCGGCAAGCTTCGCATCGTAAAAATCTGCATGGCGGTCGATAAAAATCGCGACGCTACAGTTTCTTTCGGAGGCGATGACCTCACTTCCGAAGCCGAACCTTATCGTTTTTGGATTAATAATGATTGCGATAGCGCAGATATGAGCGAAGATGAGGTTTCTTCGATTGACCGAACCGGATCCGACGAACCGGATTGTGACAATGAAGTTCCGCGGAGTTGGCGAGATTTGGAAGATTTCACTCGCCTTCAGCTTCGTTTCTTCGGCGATACGGAAGGCTTGGCTTGGATCTTTGAAAAACTGAAATCTGAAGAATTATCCGCACGAATTACAACTCCGGGTGAGGCTAAGATTCGTATCTGGAGACACCTTGATAACTCAGGAGGCCTTTCTTATTTAGACGGAACACAAGGCGAGGTAGCTACAGGCCTTCAGGTTGTACATGTCGCGCATGGAACAACTCCTCTACTCCCACTACAAACAAAAATTTGGAACGATTGGTCTCCGGGAAATCCAGAATATACCTTTTATGGAATTTCAATGACACACCCGCAACTCAATCTCCTTTTCGAAGGTGTTGATGAGGGGAAGTCTCAATTTTCCTTGGAGCTTTCATTTGGGAAACAAAATTATCAACAAACCTCTTCGGTTTGGCTGGAATTACTCGATGTAAGAAAAATGTTTGAAAGAGTTTCTGCAACTCCGGTTTCCATTGAGAAACCGGATAGTCCGACTTGGAGCCCGGAGCCGAGCACGTCTTTTTCTTTTGTCACTTCAGACTCTATGGCTGATACAGAAATAATTTCAGCGGAATCTTCACAGAGAGCACATATCATCTTTGTTCACGGATGGAACATGTCTTTTGAAGGTGTGCAGAGCTATGGAGAAACGACTTTCAAACGTCTTTGGTGGCAGAATTATAAAGGAACATTTTCGGTCTTTTATTGGCCCACGTATTCGTCTGATCTTTGGTATACAGATATTCTAGGACCATTAGACGAGGCGATAGAAGCATATCACGCAAACTATAACCACAGTGAGTTTCGGGCCTGGGAATATGGAGAATCTTTGAAGAATTATATTGCTCAAAAAACAAGTGAAGGATTTCAGATTTCTGTTGCAGCCCACAGTATGGGGAATTTTGTCGTTGGTAGTGCGCTAAACAAGGGGGCGATTATTGCAAATTATGCTCTTTTGAACGCCGCTGTTCCGGCAGAGTGCTTTGATGGAAGAGCCGAGATTCGAGATGCCTTCACGGACGGAATTTCGTTTGGAAATTCGACAAATGAACAGCGGCGTGCCCTTGCCTACTTGAATTCAATATCCGGAGCTACCGCAACACGATTTATCAATTTCTACCTTGAGGAAGACGGCGCAACGGGAGATCCGTGGGAATTTAACCGTAACTATATGAAACCGGATTTGGACTATGAAGTTTCGGCGCACGATATCCTTCCCTATTGTTGGGATGTTTTCGGCGGAGTAAGGGTTCTTGATTATAGGCACGAAGCAATGAGTATGTGCGACAAATCCTATAGTCGGGCAATAGGGAGAGAACCTCGTACTATCCTTAATTCCGGTGCGCCGAATAATCAAAATAAGAATTTAGCAGAATTCCAATTTGGGAGCGTTCATAGCGCTCAGTTTGTATTCTCGCTTCAAAGACAAAAAGTGTTCAAATTTTGGAAAACTCTCAAAGAAGATCTAACAACTGTGAACTAAAAATATGAAAACAGACAAAAAGATTCTGATTCTGCTCGTATTATCTATTTTTGCAGGAATTATTTATACGTCTTGGGACGATGCGTCTTCTGCCGAACATGAAAAACATCAAAAAGATAAGCAGTCTTCATTTATCGCGACTGAAATCCTGCGTATATTTGGGCAGCGCGTTAAATTTTACGGCATCGTTTTGGATCAATTCGACAATCCGGTTTCCGGTACGACAATCGAATACTCGCTTATGGATCCGGAGAATTTCCTTCGAGCTTTCGGAGGGGGAACTCCTGAACAATGCTTTGAAAAGACGGATGCGAACGGTCGATTTTCGATTTCGGGAATCGGAGGTTCGTTGACTTGTTTTGCTAAACATCCCGATTACTACCAAACGGACGAATCAAGCCATTCTCGAGGCTATGCGGCCCGTGAAAAGAAAGTTTCGCATGATGACTACGAAAATCCGATCGTTTTCCGCCTGCATAAAAAAGGTATTTGCGAGCCGTTGTATTATTCGTGCAGTGATGTAATCGGGAAAGGAGACTCTTGGATTCGGATTCCGGAAGAAGGGCTTGGGATAAACCTCGCCAACGGAAGAATCCAAGAAAAACCGACAAGTCTTCATATTTCCCATAAAAACGACCGAGCGCAGAAAAATGAAATTCGTTATGATTGGGAGTATGTCCTGCGAATTCCGGGAGGCGGCCTTCGTGAACGAAACGGAGACTTCAGGTTTCTCCCCTCCAAAGGCATGAGCGCAGGCTATTTGAAGCTCAGTGAAGATTTCAGCTTTATCGCACCGGAAGACGGGTATCTGGAAGAAGTCCGGATCGGATTCAAAAAAGGTGAAAAAGATTGGAAAGGCGGAAAGATCTGTCACTACTTCGTAAAATTCCCGAACGGTTTATACGGCCTTCTTGAAATTGACGCAGGCGCATCCGGGAACGTCTGCTTTCAGGCACTCATTAATCCGAATCCAGCTTCCCGGAATTTGGAATACGATACCCAAAATCAAATCAACAAAAGCTCGGCAAGCCACCACTATGGCGGTTCGTTTTAATGAATTTCACCACGAAAAGAGCGTGCATTTCGTTCCATTGCGCCGCAGGCACGTCAGGGACACATCGCCGTCACTTAGCGGCACATGTGTAATTAGGGTTAGTCTGCGGGTTTCGGCTTTGCCTGCACCTCCGGCGCACATGACTAATATTGAGACTGTTTTTCAAAAGCGAATTTCTAGAGCTTGCCTTTTGAGGGACTGAAGAATCCGCTCCGGCTGGAGAAAAAATGAACCCGCGATTGAGTTTGCTTTGGCGGGATTCCTTAAAGAAAGTTTGACCACGGGGCGGAAAAGCGGTTTCCTTAATACTTCATTTTTTAGCCTCAAGGCACAGGAAAATTTAATCAAACGCAATGAATACCAAAATCGAAGACATTAATACGACGCGCAAGGCGGCAACGGTGGTTGTTCCGGCCGACGTTATCGAAAACGCACAGAACAAACTTTTCAAAGAATATGCGTCTCAGGCACGCATTCCGGGCTTCCGTCCGGGCAAGGCTCCGGTGAGCGTCATTCGCCAGAAATACGGCAAGGACTTGGACAAGGAACTCACGCAGCGCGTGGTTCAGGAAGCTTACGCCGCGATTCGCGAAAACAAGGAAGTCGAAGTTTACGCGCTCGTTGACGTCAAGGAACCGGCAATCGAAGTCGGCAAGGATGCGGAAATCCGCTTTGAAATCGATGTCGTTCCGGCATTTGAGCTCCCGCAGTACAAGGGTCTCGAAGTTCCGGCTGAAGACGTGTCGGTTTCCGACGAAGAAGTCGATAAGGCCGCCGAAGGCATTCGCTCGCAGCGCGCTGAATTCAACAAGGTTGAAACGCCGGCCGAAAAGGGCGATTACGTGAAGCTTTCCTACGAAGGCAAGATTGACGGCGCAGAATTCCCGGAAGATCTTGCCCGCTACGGCAAGCAGACCGGCACCTGGGAAGAAGCCGGATCCGAAGAAGCTTTCGGCGCTTCCGTCAAGGAAATCGCAGCGGCGGTTATCGGCATGAAGGCCGGTGACAAGAAGGAAATCTCCGTGACCTTCGCGGACGATTTCGCTGCTGAAGCCCTTCGCGGCAAGACGGCGGTTTACACGCTTGATGTCGCCGAAGTCCGCCAGCGCGTGCTCCCGGAACTGAACGAAGAATTCTTCAAGTCCGTCCACGTCGCCGACGAAGCCGAATTCAAGAAGCAGATTCGTGAAGGCCTCGAAGCCAACAAGAAGAATGCCGCAACGGCTAAGACGCGCGAAAACGTCATCAACAAGCTCAACGAGCTCGTTGACTTCGAACTCCCGCAGAGCGCCATCGACCGCGAAGCCTACAACATCTTCGTTGAATTCGCGAACACGCAGCTCCGTCAGGGCGTCAAGATCGAAGACATCCAGGCTAAGCGCGACGAATTGATGGAAAACACCAAGGAAGCCGCCAAGACCCGCGTCAAGACGCAGCTCATCCTTAACGCCATCGCCAAGGTGGAAGACGTCAAGGTCGAGCAGGCTGACATCACGGCTCGCATCCAGCAGGAAGCTTACATGAGCGGTATGCCGGCGGAAAAATTCGTCAAGGAACTGACGAAGGATCGCTCCCGCCTCATGGAAATGCAGGCGAACATCCGCTATAACAAGGCGCTCGACGTTGTCGTCAACGCCGCGGTTGCAAAGTAATTCGCTTTGCGCTTTTCGAAGAGCGTTCCCGTAAATTTTGCGGGAACGCTTTTTCGTAAACGGGCAAGCGGTCTCAACGGGCTTTTTGAACGAGTATGAATCTGATCGAGCTTAAAAATATTACGGTGACACGCGGCGGGAAAAAGATTTTTTCCGGCTTGAACCTGGAGATTCCCGTCGGTTGCAATATGGCGATTCTCGGACCGAACGGTGCCGGGAAGTCGACTTTTTTGAAGTTGCTTACGCGGGAGCTGTATCCGGAGGCAAACGCGAAGAGCTCGCTGAAAATTTTCGGTGAATCGACTTGGAACATCTGGGAGTTGCGCTCGCGCATCGGTATCGTTTCGAACGATCTTCAGGGGATGTTTTCGCCGGATATCAGCGGCGCGGATGTCGTGCGTTCCGGCTTTTTTTCGAGTACGGGCCTGTGGCGGGATCAGGAGTTGACGCCGGCGCAGGAAAAGCGGGTCAGCGATATGCTGGCGCTTATCGGCTTGGGGCGCATTGCGTCCCGCCCGTTCAGTACATTTTCGACCGGCGAACAGCGGCGCTTCATTCTGGCGCGGGCGCTCGTCAGCAAGCCGGAGGTGCTCGTGCTCGACGAACCGACGGCCGGCCTCGATTTGCGGGCGACGTTTCTTTATATCATCCTTTTGCGCAGTCTGATGAGTCGGGGAACAACCGTGATTCTTGTCACGCACAACATCAATGAAATTGCGCCGGAGATGAAGCGCGTCGCCTTGCTCGACAAGGGAAAAATCGTCGAAATCGGGGAGACGGCTTCCGTCCTGACTTCCGAGAAGCTTTCCGATCTCTTTGAGATTCCTTTGAGCGTGAGCCGCAAAAACGGTTTTTACGGCGTCGTTCCCGCCTGATGCTTGCAAGCCGCCTTTTTCAATAGCAGAATAGCCTTATGTCCGAGCCTCGTCCGCTGATTTTTTCCGAAACCAAAGAAACGCTTGCCGCCGCCCTTGAAGCGCGCGGGGAAAAAGCTTTTCGTGCTACGCAGATTCTCGAATGGATTTACAAAAAACGCGTCCGTTCGTTTGACGAGATGAAAAATGTGCCTGCGGCGACGCGTGCGTGGCTTGCCGAAACCTACGATTTCATGCCGGCTAAACTGCTTACGAAGAGCGCGCAGTCGAGCGACGTGACGGAAAAATTCCTGCTTCAGATGCGTGACGGCGCGCTTGTCGAATGCGTGATTTTGCGCGCCCCTCAGGAGGGCACGGGCGAGGAGCGTTCCCGCAAGACCGTTTGCATTTCGACGCAGGTCGGATGCGCTCAGGGGTGTAAATTCTGCGCGAGCGGCTTGGCCGGTTGGAAACGCAATCTCGACGCGGGGGAAATTATGGCACAGCTCATGTTCGTCTGCTGGGAAGGCGGCGACAAGGGCACGCGGGAAACGGGATTTACGGACTTTGACAATATCGTCGTCATGGGCATGGGCGAACCGCTCATGAATTACGAGGCGACGATGCGGGCGCTGACGATTGCGAATGCTCCGTGGGGCCTGGGTGTGGGTGCACGCCGTATCACGATTTCGACGAGCGGCGTTGTGCCGAGAATTCGAGAGCTCGCCGATGAAGCGATGCAATTCCGCCTCGCGATCAGCTTGCACGGCGCGACGGATGAAGTGCGTACGCAGATTATGCCCGTCAACCGCAAGTACCCGCTGGCTCAGCTCATTCCCGCAGCCAAGGAGTTTTCCGATAAACACGGGCGCATGATTACGCTCGAGTTCATTTTAATCGAAAGCGTCAACGATACGCTTGAGCAGGCGCGCAAGCTTGCCGATATCGCGCGGGAACTGCACGCACACGTCAATTTGATTCCTTACAACACCGTAGAAGGTTTGCCGTGGAAACGTCCGTCCGGCAATCGCCAGATGCAGTTTCTCAAAATCCTGCAGGAGCGCCGTGTCCCCGCCACGCTTCGCCGAGAAAAAGGGCACGATATTGATGCCGCCTGCGGCCAGCTTCGTCTTCGCAATTTGGACAAGGAAAAGCTTGGGGAGCGTAATCCGTGAAGCGTGGCCGTAGAAGGAAGCGACTCGGCCCGCCTTTCCCCTTAGCTACAAAAGGCCAAAATCAGCAGTTGCGCGGTGAGAACGCGCAGGAACATGGTCAGCGGATAAACCGTGGCGTAGGCGACATTCGGCGCTTCGTTTTGTGCGAGGTTGTTCGCGTAGGCGAGGGCGGGCGGATCGGTCACGGCACCGGAAATCAGACCCGTCAGCGAGTGATAATTCATCTTGAAAATCCCGCGTGCGATGCAACCGACGATGAGGATCGGAAGCGTCGTGATGCAAAAACCGATGAGGACCCACCAATAACCGCCGTTGAGGACGGCCTGCAAAAAACCTTTGCCCGCGCCGATGCCGACGGCGGCGAGGAAGAGGAGAATGCCGATTTCTCGGATCATCAGGTTTGCGGCGATGGGCGTATAGGTAATCAAATGCGAACGATAGCCCCAGCTACTGAGGAGGATGGCGATAATCAGCGGTCCGCCTGCAAGTCCGAGCTTCAGCGGCTGCGAAAGCCCGGGAATCGCAAAGGGAATGCTGCCGAAGAAGACGCCGACGGCGATGCCGAGGAAAATCGAGACCAGATTCGGATGGTCGAGACGCTTGAGCTGATTGCCGAGGAGTTTTTCGACCTCGTGGACCGCCGATTCCGGACCGACGACATTGACGCGGTCACCGATCTGCAGGCAAAGAGACGGCGTTGCGACTTGGACGACCCCGGCGCGGTTGATGCGCGTGAAGGTGACACCCATCGCCTGGTAGGCGTTCAGGCTCGAGAGCGGGCGCCCGTTCATGTTTTCCCGCGTGACGATGATGCGGCGGCGGACAATCGCGGATTTGAGGTGCTCCCAATCTTCAAGGTTCCAATCGATGACTTTGCCGAAGAACGCTGCGAGCATTTCCGCATCGTGTTTCATAACGACGGCGAAGAGGCGGTCGCCGGCTTCCAGCACGGTTTTCCCTGTGGCGACGGTCGGCGGATTTTCACCCCGGCGATGTCGGGAAATGACGAAGCGGCGCCCGAAAAGGCGGGCGACTTGTGCAATGCTTTTTCCGATAATAGCCGGATTTTGCACTTCAAGCGTAATGGCGGTTGAGCCGTCGGCGCTTTCCTGAGCCTTGACCGCTTCGGTTTCTTTTTCCGGCGTGATTTTGAAAATCGCGCGTAGCAGGATCAGCGAAAGAATGATGCCTACGACGCCGAGCGGATAGGCGCAGGCGTAGCCCTGGCCGAGCGTGCCGGCAATCGATTCAATCACTCCGTCCGGAGTCATGCCTTCGGGGACCCCGCCGACTTCCTCGATAAGTTGCGCGCGGGCCTCCGGATTATTGGCGACAATTTCCGAGAATGCCTGCTGTGCGGAGCCGAGTCCCGGGGTGTTGGTAATCGCGCCGGAAAGCACGCCCACCAGCGTCGGCATCGGAATCTTCGTGAGATAGTGGAATGCGACGGTCGTTAAGACACCCAGCAACACAATTGCCGCCGCTAGCCCGTTCATGAGCATACCGCCTTTTTTCAGCGAGGC
>JAZRTJ010000085.1:0-42478 GCA_045651925.1 Candidatus Spyradenecus sp.
GGAATTTGCTCGCCGACATCCTCACGCCGGAGCAATTCGAACGCAATTTTAAGCCTTCGCCGCGTTCCGGAGAAGTCGTCGAATTCGCCGTCAAGCTCCCCGGCGACCAAGCCGATGCCTCCCGTCCGGTTTACCTGCCGATTGACTCAAAATTCCCGATCGAAGATTACGAACGCCTAAGCGCCGCCGCACAAGTCGGCGACCGTGAAGCCGTCGAAAAGGCCTCAAACGAGCTCGCCAAGCGCGTCAAAAGCTTCGCCATGGACATCCGCAATAAATACATTCGCCCGGGCGTCACGACGAATTTTGCAATTCTCTTCCTCCCGACGGAAGGTCTCTACGCCGAAATCATCCGCCGCGACGGCCTGGCGGACGAAATCCAGCGGGAACAGCGCGTCCTCATCGCCGGACCGACAACGCTTGCCGCCCTGCTCAACAGCCTTCAGATGGGCTTCCGCACGCTTGCCATCCAAAAAAATTCCGCCGAAATCGCCAAAACCCTTTCCGTTGTTAAGACCGATTTTCTCCGCTTCGGCGAGCTCCTCGAAAAGATTTCCGCCAAACTGAACGATGCCCAAAACGCCGTAGCTAAGACGGTTGACCGCCATCGCATCGCAAGCAAGCGCCTCGAAAAAGTCGAAAGTCTCGAGAGTTCCGAAACGACGGAAATCAGCCTTTAGCTCCGCAAGGAGCCTCTTCCCGAAACGTGCAACATTTCGTAGCTGTTCGGATCGGCTTCGCGGACAAAGCGGGATGCTTCCATCAGGCCGGGTTCTCCGTAGCTCGAACGGATTTTCGGATAAAGCATGTAAAGTTCGTCCTTTGCACGCGTTGCCGCCACATAAAACAGACGGCGTTCCTCATCCACGTCGCCGGATTCGATGGCACGCTTCAGCGGAAACATTTCTTCCGCACAGCCGATGACAAAAACAATCGGGTATTCCAAACCCTTGGCCTGGTGAATAGTCGAAAGGCGAATCATCGGGCGATCACGTTCCTCGCCGTCCACATCCTCCTTATTCGTTTCCGAATTCAGGAGCGCCAGCTGCGCGAGCAAGTCGTCCAGGCTTTCGTATTTTTCGGCAAATCCGATTAAGCTCCGGAGGTCGTCGCCGCGCTGTTGCCAATCCGCGTAAACCTTTCGGATAAAATCGCCGTACCAACCGTCCAGGCCGATTCGCACAACCTCTGCCGGGGTTCCGGCGACACGGGCCGTTGCCGGAAGCGACGGGCTCTCGGCAAGATTTTTAGCGGCAAAAGCAAACAAATCGTCCTCCTCCGGCTCGACGGTTTCTTCAGCCGGAGCCTCGAGATCTTTCCCGTGGAGCGATTCGTGCATGTCCTGAAGCGAGATGATGAAATCCCGATAATCGTCGAGTGCCGGCGCGGGAATCTTTTTCAAAACAGCGTCATCCGACAATGCCGTAAAGAGGTGAACCTTCTTTTTCTCCGAGACTTTTTTGGCAAGTTCGAGGGTTTTTCCGGCCGTTCGCGGACCGACCTTTTCCATAAGCGCCAAAATGCGGGAGAAGGCCACGCCGTCAGCCGGATTGACCAAAAATCGGAGAATCGCGACAAAATCGCGGACGTGCGCCTGTTGGAAAAATTGTGCGCCGCTCGTAATTAAAAACGGGATTGCGGCGCGCGAAAGTTCGATTTCCAGTTCCTTGGCATGGGCGTGAGCGCGGTAAAGCACGATGATGTCGTTCGGCGAATAATCTTCGTCGTTGACAAGCGAGGAGATGCGTCGAATGACAAGGCGCGCCTGGTCGTAGGCGTCGATCGTCGGCACTAAAAACGGTTTTCTCCCGCCCTGGCGCGTTGCTCGCAGGGTCTTGGAAAATCCCAGCGACTCTTCCCGCGAGGCGAGCACGGAGTTCGCGAAATCGAGAATCTGCGGCGTCGAGCGATAATTGATTTCGATTTTGTGTAGAGCCGTTCCCTCGTAGGTTTCGGGGAAACGCGTAATGTTTTCGTAATTCGCCCCCCGCCAGGTGTAGATACATTGCGCATCGTCTCCGACCGCCGTCAGCGAATTTTCTTCGGAAATGAGGCGGCGAATAATTTCGGATTGAAGCGTATTGGTGTCCTGAAACTCATCGACGAGGATGTGGCGGAAGCGCTTGGAATACTGCTCACGCACGCTCGGATTGTTTTCGAGTAGCTCGAGGAAGAGCTCAAGCAAATCGTCAAAATCACAAAGATTTTGTACGCGTTTTTCCTCCGCATAGGCTTCTCCGTAGAGCGGGATAACACGTTCGGCGTCCGTCACCCACGGCATGCGCTCTTCGATGATTTCGCCAAGCGGACGTCGCGTATTGCGGGCGTAACTGATCAGGTCGAAAATGACTTTCGGCTTCGGGGCGTTCCGGCCTTTGAGAAACTCTGCGTTGACGCGCTTGCAAACCTTTCCGAAGAGCGAATCGGCATCGGAGGCGTCGAGAATCGTGTAGTCTTTGCGGCGACCGACCAATTCGGCATTCGCCCGTAGGATGCGCTGACCGATGCTGTGGAAGGTTCCGCCCCAAAATTCGCTACGCGGCACGCCCGTCAGGTCTTCGACGCGCGTAAGCATTTCCGTTGCTGCCTTGTTAGTAAAAGTCAGCAGGAGAATACGCCACGGCGGAACGCCTTGTTCCAAAAGCCAGGCAACCCGATAAGTCAACGTACGCGTCTTGCCGGAACCGGCACCGGCGAGGACGAGCGCAAAGCGATCCCGTGATGTTACGGCCGCAAGTTGGTCACTGTTGAGCTCTGCACTAAAATCGATGGACACGGGATTTCTGGGGTTGGAGTTTTTCGGAGCGTCGGCGCCAATCAGCTTTCGGGGTCTTCCCGCTCAGCTTCACGGGCATCTCGGATAATGCGCAGGCAAAGTTCACGCAAATCGAAAATCGCCTCACGCAATTCTTCATAACAACGGCGCGATGCCTTCGAGGCGTTCGCAATCGCGGAACGCAAATCCGACATCAGCCCGAGATAGTCGTTCCATGCGGCGTGTGCCCGCTTCATCAGGAGCTTCGCCAATGCGTTTTCGCGCGCGGAAATCGCATCAATCGCAAGCAACATCGCCTGCTCGGGCGCAGCAAATCCGCCGGCGAGGCCTAGAGTTGTGTCGGGGCCGGGAAGCACAAACAGCTGAGATTCCTGCCGATAAATGGAAAAAAGACGCTCCCGGGCATAAGCGATAATCGCCCGGATTGCGACTGCTTCCGTCGTGTTCAGCAATGAATAAACCGGCGGCGGTCCGGGCGGCGGCGTAATCGTAAAATCCTCGCCGAACATCTTGGCGATTTCCTCCTTCGTTTCCGCTTCATTGCCGTCCAACTGCCAGCCCATGGCAAGCGCACACTTGTCCAAGCGATCTTCATTCGGACGAATTTCAAGCCCTGTGTAAAATCGTTTAAAGCGTTCAACCTCGCGGTCCGCCCATTCGAGGAACTGCCTCCATTCGGTTTCCGAGCAACGAATTTCGGGAGAATTCCCGTCTTCGAAGCTACCGCCGGAACTGCCTTCAAAATCTTTTTTCATCTTAAAATCCTTTTGTTAACACGGCAAACGATGGTTCATGGCGTTCGCCGGTTCGGCTTCCTGAGCGGCGCCGACCACCCGTGCCGGAACCCCCGCCACCGTCGTATGCGCCGGCACATCGTCGAGCACCACGGAGCCGGCACCGATTTTTGCGCCCCGCCCGACTTCAATATTGCCGAGAATTTTCGCCCCCGCCCCGATGAGAACGCCGGAGCGAATCTTCGGATGGCGGTCACCGCGCGTCTTGCCCGTCCCGCCCAGCGTAACCGCGTGCAGAATCGAGACATTGTTTTCGACGACGGCCGTTTCCCCGGCGACAAATCCCGTCGCGTGGTCGAGCAAAATCCCGCAACCGAAACGAGCCGCCGGATGAATATCGACCGAAAGCTTTTCCGAGACCTTGCTTTGGATAAAATGGGCAATGTACTTGCGGGAATGCTGCCAGAAATAGTGAGCGACACGATGCGCCGAAATCGCAATGAAGCCTTTGTACCAGAGGAATGGGACAAGGACGGATTCACAGGCTGGATCGCGGTCTAAAATTGCCCGGATATCGTTTTGGCAACTGCAAGCGAGGCTCGCATCGTGCGTAAACGCCTCGAGACACAGCGCCGCAATCGCGTTGTATTCCTTTTCCGTAGAAGCCAATTTGTGAGCAATTCTCGCACTCATCGCGAGGTCAAAACTCCCTTGATGAAGCACAAAGGAATTGAGCGTTTCCGCCAAAGCCGGTTCGCGCACGAGCATTTCCTGCGCACATTCCCGCATCTGCGGCCACAGGTCAATAGACACGTCTATCACATCCGCATTGTCCGTCTCGTATGAATCAATCATTGTTAAAAGTCGGGAATTAAAACCTTGTCATCGTTGCTCCGCGATACAAAAAACCCGCAGAGAGGAAAAGGAGGAACTCTCTGCGGGTACTTCGGTCAAGCCGAAGTAGGATTGGATTGGGAGAAAAATTTTGGAGGTGTGGGGCGGATTCGAACCGCCGCATAGTGGTTTTGCAAACCACGGCCTTAACCACTTGGCTACCACACCAAAAAGTTGAAGTGAACTATGTTCTTTTTTAATTCCTATTGCAAGCCTTTTTTGAAGATTGGCTTAAAATCGAACAAAGAAACCCTGTATTTTATTCCTTCCAAAGGTAGGAATTCCGACGGAAAAGCAATTCGCCGCTCGGATTATAAACGTTTAGTTGCCAAGCCGAGGGGCGCGCGCGGGAGAGCGATATATCCCAATCTTCGCCGGTCAGCCCTAAACGCAGTTCGCGATGCGGCGCCGCCGTGAATTCGGGAAGCGTCCAGCGGCAAGTCTGCAGACCGCCCTTTTTCGGATGGTAATAGCGCAACTCGGCAACGCTACCGGCAGGCACTACCGCCCCGCTCTCGAGGGAGACGATCATGTAGAGTCCCTCACGCGATTCGGGATGGCTGCGAACGACCGTATGGCTTCCGGTGTTTTCCGCGTCCGTAAAGTATTCGGAAATACGCTTAAAATCGTCCTCCGCCTTCATGTAAAACGATGCGTAGCCAATGCCGATTGCGTTACCGGCATCCTCGCCGTGATAGGCCGGTGTCGGGGGCTGCTTACAAGCCGGAGTCAGCACGAAAACGGAAGCGCCCGCAAGCACGCCGGCGGCACGAAGAAATGTTTTATTCAAAGAAGACACGATGCCTCATCTTCTCGCGTTCGTGCATTTTGTTCAAATAAATTCTTAGCCTCTCACGTATGTCCTACGGCAGGGAACTTGGGACTCTTTTTCTCAAAAAAACAAGCTCTCCAAAGCGCCGGGCCTGAAGAGCTTGTTTGCGTAAAACGAAGTCGCTTATTCGAGGACTCCGATTTCGGCAGCGGAAACGTGATTTTTGTCGAGTGCGTGCGTTCCCGTGAAGCGGAAGTAGCGCGCCTTTTCCGGCGTGAAGGAAATCGTCAGCTCAATCGGATTGGCGCGGAGATTGCCGAATTCACCTTCCGCAACTTTCTTCCACGATTTCCCGTCGAGCGAGATTTCAAAAACATAACGGTCAGTCATGCCGTGCGTCGTGCCGTCCTGGCGCGGCAGATAGGTGAACGCGCGCAGATTGCGGGCTTCGCCCATATCGACGGTGAAGGACTGCGGCGGCTTCAGCTCCTGATTCGGATGCGTGTGCCAGAAGGTCGAAGGATTGCCGTCGATGGCAGCGGCGGCGTTGGTTCCCGCCGGGGCATTCACGACCTTCCACTTGGTTTTCGGTACGCCGTTGGTCACGGTCGCGGAAGCGGAAGCCTTTTTCAGGTTCAAGCCTTCGGGAAGCTTAAAGAGCGAAAGCTCGGCAATACACGGGCAGGCCTCAGCGTCCATGATACGCAAGCGGACGCGTTGAGCCGTCACCTTTTGCGGAAGCACGAGCATCGCCTGAACACCGATGGTTTGCCCTGCGACGACTTCTTTCCACTCGCCGTTGATATCCGCATCGAGTGCCCATGCGGAGACGCGCTGACCGAGACGGATTTCTTCGCGCACGCGTACGACATCGAAAGTCGTTTTAGCGGGGAGCACGATGACGGCGGCGGCCTTCGTCACATTGTCGTTGGTTGCCCAATACGTATCCAAATCGCCGTCCACGAGGTTTTGGGCACCGAAGGACTTGGCGCTACGATGGCGCACGGCCTTGGCGGCGGCTTTGGCGTTGAGGGCGTAGTCTTTTTTGTAAAGGGCATCGCGGAGCTTTTTAAAGCCCATGAGCGATTCAACATCCTTCGGATCGAGGCGGCCCGTTTTGTCCGGAGCGAGATTCAGGATGAGATTGGCGCCGCGGCCGACACAATCGAACCAGACTTGCATGAGCTGTTCCGGAGACTTCGGACGTCCGCCCTGATGCCAGAACCAGCCGCTATGATTAATCGGCGTGTCGCCTTCTGCGGGCACCCAGCGATTTCCTCCCGGAATCCCGTGAGCGGCGGTCACGTGACGGCAATTGTCCTTGCACGTTGCCGGATGCGTCGAAGGCGTTTGCTCCGGATTTTGAGACCCGACAGTATGCCAGTGCGGATAGCCGACGTGGCCCTTTTCGGAACCGCCCCAACGCGCGTCGCCGTAATGCGAAGCCCCCCAAATGATGCAGTTCGGCTGCATCTTGCGGATGTTCTTTACGATCTGTTCGAAATTATAATATTTGTCCGCACCGCCGGGGGTGTTGCGGTGCTCGCGCGCGCCGCCGTAATAGCCGTCACCGCCGTTAGCCCCGTCGAACCAAATTTCGAAGATGTCGCCGTAGTTCGTTAGCAATTCTTCGATTTGCCCGTAATAAGCCTTGATGTAGCCGTCGCGGCCGTATTCAGGATGGTTGCGATCCCAAGGCGAAAGATAAGTGCCGAACTTGATGCCGTGTTTTTTACAGGCGGCGGCAAATTCTTTGACGACATCGCCCTTGCCTTTTTTCCACGGCGACTTCCGGATGCTGTGTTCGGTCGTTTTGGTCGGCCAAGAGCACCAGCCGTCGTGGTGTTTTGCGGTGTAAATCATGCCGCTCATCCCGCCATCTTTGAATGCTTTGACGATGGCGTCGGCATCAAATTTCGTCGGATTAAACAATTCGGCGCTTTCATCGCCGTAGCCCCATTCGCGTCCGGTGAAAGTATTCAGGCCGAAGTGCGTAAATGCGTAGTATTCCATGCGCTGCCATTGAACCTGCGGCTCAGTAGGCGTGGCCCCGTGAGGCTTCGGAGCGCCGGCAGGCTGCTTCGGCGATTCGAGCATGCCGGGGACTTTACCGAAAAGCTCGGCCGGAAGACCGGCAAGCGCCACGGCGGAAGCACAAACGGTCGTAAAAGTAACGAATTTTCTCAGTCGGGGAATCATGAAAAAATTATTTCGAATAACGGAATAAATCTCAACACGAATAGTCGATCAACCTGATAGCACTCGTGAAAACAAAAATCAACGGCGGGAGCGCTCTCGGTGTATGAAAATTAAAATCGGAATGCCGGCGCCCGCGGTGGTGCTGAAAACAAAAACGTCCAACGGCATCGAATCGGTCTGCCTGACCCGCTCCGTCGGGAAACGCCGCACGGTTCTGCTTTTCGTCCCGCTCGCATTTACGAGCGTGTGCAGCGAAGAAATGTGCTCAGTCGCCAAAACGCTTCATGCCTATGACGCGCTCAACGCCGACGTCCTCGCCATCTCCGTTGACAATCCGTTTGCACAGGAAGCCTGGAAAAAGAGTGCCGGTTTCTCCCTGACGCTGCTTTCGGACTTCAACCGCGAGGCAATTAGGGCCTACGGCGTCGAGGACACCGATTTCCTTCCCGAAGTTTTAGCTTTTCGCGGTGTGGCGAAGCGGGCGGCTTTCGTCATCGGTATTGACGGGTGTATCGAGTTCGTTTGGGTGAGCGACAATCCCGCCGTCATGCCGCCTTTCGAAATCATCCATGATTTGCTTAGTGGCCTGAACTGCTAAGCAAAATTCCCCTCGCCTCAATGGCTTAGACTAACAAAATTCTAACAATTCCTTTATCGCCACTTAGCAAAGTCCTGCCATAATTGGCGCCATACAAGGTAGTTATGGCGACAAAAATTCTGGTTATAGAAGACGACGAAGCCATTCGCGACGTCGTTCGCTTCACGCTCGAAAGCAACGGATTCTCCCAAGTCCTTACAGCCGGCGACGGAGCCCGGGGGCTTCAGATTGCGCAACGGGAGCAGCCCTCGCTGATTCTTTTGGACCTGATGCTCCCTCAGCTCGACGGACTAAGCGTCTGCCGCGAACTCAAGCGTGACGAAACCACGCGCAATATCCCCGTCATCATGCTCACAGCCAAAGGCGAGGAAAGCGACATCGTGCTCGGTCTCGAACTCGGCGCCTGCGACTACATAACCAAGCCTTTCAGCAACAAGGTCCTCGTTGCCCGCGTCCGTGCTCAGCTGCGCAGCGGCATCGAGCAGGAGCAAAGCAACGAAATCCGCTACGACTCACTCGTCATGAATACGCTTGAACACACGGCGAAGCTCGAGGGCAACGCGCTTGAACTGACCTTCACGGAATACGGTATCCTGCGCCTCTTGGCTAAGCGTCCGGGACGCGTTTTCACGCGCGACCAAATCGTCTCCAAAGTCAAAGGCGACGACTATCCCGTAACCGACCGTGCCATCGACGTCCAAATCGTCAATCTCCGCCGTAAGCTTGGGACTTGGGGCACACATATCGAAACGGTCCGCGGTGTCGGCTACCGCATGAAAGCGCTCTACTAAAATTCCGGAACACACGCTCTCATGAAAGCTCAGGACAAAACGCTCTTTGCCTTTCCGCTTCTGCTGGTCCTGCTCGTCGGTATCGCCTCGGGAACTCTCTTTTTCTTCACGAAAAAATTTGAAGAATCCTACATGGCCGCGGCCAAGCGCGATGTTATGCTTGAAGCCCGCTTCATCGCCGAACTGATTGAGCCGATGCTGATTGTCGGCGACGTCGAACAAGCAGCTAAATACTGCGACCGGATCCGTGAAAAATCACGCCGAATTACGTTGGTTGATGCGGCAGGAGAAGTCCTCGCCGATTCGGGGGCGGACAAAGACGTCTTAGACAATCACGCCGGCCGCGAGGAAATTGCCATTGCGATTGCAGGGGCCCCGGGCAGTAGCAGCCGCTTCAGTTCGACACAAAACGAACACATGATTTACAGCGCGATGCCGATTGACGCCACGATGGACGGCAAAACCAACTACGTCCTGCGCGTCGCGATTTACAATAAAGACCTCGATGCCGTCGTCTCCCGCGTAAAATGGCTTACGCTCTTGGGGCTCGCCTTTGGCGGCATTTCGGCAATCGGGCTTGTCTGCTACATTGTCTTCCGCATTCGCATTCCGCTTCAGGAACTACAGGAAAGCGCCAAACGCATCTCGCGCGGCAATCTCGACGTGCGTATTTCCATTCCGGAAAAAGGCATCGTTCGAGAGCTCGCCCTGCCCGTCAGCCGCATGAAAGAGCAGCTCAAGGCCCAGCTTGATCGCATCACGGCCGACCGCAATGACCGTGAAAACCTTTTCTCCGCGCTCTCGGAAGCCGTCCTGCTGATCAATGAAGAAGGAAACGCTATTTATTTTAACAGTGCCGCGCGCAAAATTTTTAATATCGAAGAAACGGCAACGCAGTTCAGCTGGCGCCGCTGCGGCTCTGCGGAATTGCTGCGCATTTCGGACTTGGCGTTTTCCGAAAGCCGGAGCATCGAAACGGAAGTAACGCTCGAACTTTCCGGAAGCACGCCGCGCAGCCTTTATGCCAAGGGCTGTATGGTCATCCACGACGGCGAACGCTGCCTCCTGCTGGCTATCACCGACATGACCAATTTGCGCCGTCTGGAATCTTTTCGTAGCGATTTCGTCGCCAATGTTTCCCACGAAATCAAAACACCGCTCACGAGCATTCTCAGCGCAGTCGAATCGCTGAGCGACGGAGCACTCCACTCGCCCGAACTCGCCGGGAAATTTTTGAAAATCCTTAACACGCAGGGCAAGCGCCTCAACGCGCTGATTCAGGACATTTTAAGCCTCGCCGCTCTTGAACGGCGAGAACTGGCCGGCGCAGAAGACTTCGAACCCTTCCTGCTCGACGCAGCCCTTGAAAATGCCGTCAACGCTTGTGCGGAAAACGCCGAAGCGGCCGGCATAGAGCTTTGCATTACCCGTAACGAGCCGCTGGAATACGTCGGCGACGCACGCCTGATCGAACAGGCCGTTATCAATCTCGTCGGCAATGCCATCAAATACAGCGGCGGCACGCGTATCGAAGTCGCGCAGGAGCACAAGAACAAAAGCGTCGTCATCAGCGTCAGAGACTTCGGCATCGGTATTTCCGCGGACCATCTCCCGCGCCTTTTTGAGCGCTTTTACCGTGTTCACAAGGAACGCTCGCAGAAGCTCGGCGGGACTGGCTTGGGCTTGGCGATCGTAAAACACATCGCGCAGCTCCACGGCGGTACGGCGACCGTGGAAAGCCGGCCGTCTCAAGGTTGCAAGTTCTGCATTGTACTACCGCTTAACGAAATCAACGGAGCTTAGAAAAACGGATTGTTCTCCCGTTCCGCGCGCAGAGTCGTCGCCGGCCCGTGTCCCGGCAGTAAAATCGTTTCCGGGGCGAGGGCATCGAAAAGTCGTTTCCGGATGCTCGAAAGCGAATGTTCCAAGTGTCCGGGCAAACAACCGCCGACGCTTCCGAGAAAAAGCGTGTCGCCGGTGAAGGCAATCGGCGGAAACGTCGCCGGCGGGTTTTCCCAAAGAAAGACCACGGAGTCAACGGTATGACCGGGCACAGGAATCGCCCGAAGGCGCAACGATGCCGCGTTGAAGGAGCATCCGCACGACCTTTCCCCGTCTTCAGTGAAAAGCGTATAAAAGCTGAAAATACGCAGTTGCGGAAAGGCCTCCTGCAATGCCTTCCGGCCATCCGCATGGTCGAAATGGCGGTGCGTAAGGCAGAGACTGACGTCCTTTATCGCCTGTGTTTTCAAAAATTCAACGAGAGATTCGCCATTCATCCCGCAGTCGAAGAGCACGGCTTCGCCGCGGATGCTGTCCGTCCACGCGTAGGCATTGGAGGTCATATTCGGCAAAATTTTGTTTCCGCAAAACATGATATGACGCGAGCAGGTTTCCGGGATGCGCGGCTCATCCACCGGATGCCCCGAGACTCCGGCATCAAAATTCGCGTCGAGGCGCCTCAATTTTTCCGGACACAAATTAAGCACGGGAGCGACGCGGGAACAAATTTCGGCAGAAGCACGTTCGCGGCGCAGGCGTCGAATTTCGGCAAGCGACAAGCCGGATTTCTCCGCAAGCATTTCGGAGGAAATACCCCGTCCGAGCATAGACTTGCGTAGGACATCCGTAGCGTTATCTTCAATTTGTATCGACATTCTCTCCAATCTCGTTTTCAACGTCAGTAAATGCAAGGGTTTATTTTAAAAAATAGGCGAATTAGAAGCGCCGTCGCCTGCGTGTCGGCGTTTATCGCTGTCGCGCTCGGTGCCGCCGAACGTCCGGCCAACCATACGGTTCGGGCAGAGTTACCGCCGCTCCTCGACGTAAAGCCGTCGCATAACTTGCCGGCGCTCAAACTCGTTCCCGCCGCCCGCCATTCGACCCGCCCGATTGCTGAAAACTCTTCACTCGAAAACTGCAGAACGCGCAAAAACACCTTTTGGACAATAAACGACTCCGGATCCGGGCCCTACCTCTTCGCCGTCACCGCCGAAGGACAAGTCGTTAAACCAAGTTCGTCCAAGCCCTATCGCGGCATTCATCTCACGGGAAGGCGCAATATCGACTGGGAAGCCGTTGCCGCCGACGAATCCGGCAACCTCGTTGTCGCCGACATCGGTAACAACGAAAGCAACCGCCGCAATCTTTGCTTTTACATTGTCCCCGAACCGGATCCTTCCGGCGAAACTGCAGGGCCTTCCCGAAAAATCTCGTTCTATTACCCGAATCAGGACCGTTTCCCCGACCCGACGAAGAACTTCGACGCGGAATCCTGCTTCGCGCTTAACGGACAGATTTATTTTTTCACGAAACACTGGACGAATACGGAGACCGTACTTTGGCGCGTCGATCCGCGAACCGAAGTCTATCAGGCCGCTATACCCGTCGCACGCTTCGATGTCCGCGGATTGGTAACGGATGCGGCACTCTCGCCGAAACGCGACCGCCTCGCCATCCTGACTTATCACGCCGTCTGGATCTTTGACTTGCCTAAGCAGGATTCCCGCGGCAGACGCGACGAAAAGAGCTTTTTCCAAAAGCCCCGCTTTCGGAAAATCGCCGTACCCTTTACGGATTGGCAAATCGAAGGAATCGCTTTTCTCGACGAATCCACCCTGCTCATTTCCTCGGAATCCGGAGCTCTTTTCCGCCTCCCGATTGCGGAAATACAATAAGCCGCCGCATTAGCACCGTCGGCTACCTGCACGTCTCCTATTTCTCGGGGTTTGCGAGCGCTTCCAATGCGTAGGCGTAACCTTTCAGGCCGAGCCCGCAGATTTGTCCGCGGCAAACCGGTGCCGTCAACGAGCGATGGCGGAACTCTTCCCGAGCGTGCACATTGGAAATGTGGACTTCGATTGTGGCGATTCCGACTCCGGCGAGCGCATCCCGCAAGGCGATGCTCGTATGCGTAAACGCTCCGGGATTGAAGACAATGCCGGCAAATCCGCGCTCCGCCCAATCGTAAATTTTGTCAATCAACGCGCCCTCATGGTTGCTTTGGAAGCATTCGATTTCGCAATTGCCGAGATTGGCGGCATAATCGGCAAGTCCGCGCTCCAAATCCGCCAGCGTCGTTTGCCCGTAGATTTCGGGTTCGCGCTTGCCGAGCCAATTCAGGTTGGGTCCGTTGAGAATGCCGATTTTTTTCATAATGCTCATTGTTGTCATTCAGGCGAATTAGGCAACTAATTGCGTGCCGAAATTTCGACAAGTTCGCGGAATGCGCCGACGAGCTCGCCGCAGAAGCGTTCGAACTCCGCGTCGGAAAGGCGCCATTGCCAATTTTTCTGATCCGTTCCGGGTTCGTTGAAACGCGCTTCCGCTCCCAAGCCCAGCATGTCTTGGACGGAAACCACCGCGAGGCGGGCATGCGACTTCATGGCGGCGTTAATCAGCGTCCAGTGCGGCGCACTTCCGTCAGACCACAGATAGCGGCGGAAGAAATCGCGCTCGTGCTCCCCGCAGGAATTGTACCAGCCGACAACCGTGTTGTTGTCGTGCGTCCCCGGATAAGCAATCGTGTTCGCGCCGATATTGTGCGGCAGGTAAAGATTTTTCGGATCGCCGCCGAAGGCGAACTGTAGGACCGCCATGCCCGGCAGGCCCGTGTCTGCAAGCAGCTTACGGACGCCGTCGTTCATGTCGCCGAGGTCTTCCGCGATGAGCTGGGCATTGCCGAGAGCCTTGCGGACCGCTTCGAAGAATTCCAATCCCGGGCCAAGCACCCATTCGCCGGTACGCGCATCGGGCGCGCCCGCAGGAATGCGCCAGTAATCGTAAAAGGCACGGAAATGGTCGATGCGAACGACGTCGTAAAGCGTGAAGCAGGCACGCAGACGCGCAATCCACCACGCATAATTCGTCTTCTTGAGCGCGCTCCAATCGTAGAGCGGATTCCCCCAAAGCTGCCCGGTCGCCGAGAAATAATCCGGCGGGACACCGGCAACGGCAAGCGGCGCGGCAGTCTTCTGGTTGATTTGGAAAATTTCGGGATTCTGCCAAACATCCGCACTGTCCAAAGCCGTGAAAATCGGCGTATCCCCGATGATTTTGACGTTTCGGCGACGCGCATGGCCACGCAACTCGCGCCACTGCGTGAAGAAGATAAACTGGATAATCTCGGTCATCTCGACCTCGGCAGCGACTTCCGCTCCCCATTTGGCTTTGATGGCCGAAGCATATTTGCGCGCCTTTTCCGGCCAGCGGTACCAAGCTTCGCCCTTGAAATACGTTTTCAGAGCCGTATAAAGCGCAAAGCCTGAAAGCCAATATGCGTTGTCGCGCTTAAAGGTCTCAAAATCCCCGATCTTGGCAAGCAACGAGCGATCCTTGCGGATATTAGCGTAAAGCTTGCGTGCCGTCGTGTAAAACGCATTCCAAAGCGGACCATAATCGACGCGTTCGCGCGGCAGGCTACGGAGCAGCCCCAGATCGGCTTCCTCCAGAAGACCGAGCTCGACGAGTTTTTCGAAATCGATCAGATACGGATTTCCCGCAAAAGAAGAAAAACACTGATACGGAGAATCGCCGAAGCCGGTCGGTCCGAGCGGGCAAACCTGCCAATAAGTGACGCGCATTTCTGCCAGTGCATCAACGAAGCGGTAGGCGGATTTTCCGAGCGTGCCGATGCCTTGCGAAGACGGAAGCATCGTGGGATGGAGGAGTACGCCGCTCCCGCGTTGATTAAGCCAATTAAAAAGTGCCATGTGTAATGTTTGATAAGGTGTTAAAAGGGCCGGAGCATCTCCGGAAGAGGAAAATAATGTGCGCCCGGATATACCGGATTAATGCAAGGAGAAGCGGCAATATACCGCTTCTCCCCTGAATCGTGAATTAGATTTCGTCAGGCGAAAGCCAACGGAAGGACACAATCTTATAACGGCGACCGAGGAGGCGGTTAACCGCCTTGAGGTTCACGTTTCGTTCGAACTTTTCGAAGAAATGTTCGTTATTGTCCAAACCTTGGCTTCGGTAATTTTTCTTCACCTGAAGCGCGTCGAAGACAGTCTTATCCGAGTTTTCGAGCACATTGTCCTGCTCTTCCGCCACCCAATCCGGAAGGCGCTGAACGACGGCTTCGCAGTAAGCACGAGCTTCCGGAAGGCCGCTCAAGCCGAAGACGTCGCCATAAGCACGAATCGTGAAGGTGTCGGAGCGAACGGCCATACCGGCGCCGAGGCTGGAGAGAATGTCGCCTTGCGTCAGGTACCCCGGGGCCCCCGCCTTCTTGGAGGGACTGCCCTTCGGCATCAGGTTCGGGAAGTACTTGGCATCCGGCTTATCCTTTGCCTTGCCGACGGACTGATTGATGCGCGAGGTCTTGTCAATCGCCGCTTGAAGCGTACCGCTGTAAGCGTATTCCTTCTTGGAATTGAGACGGCGGTTCACAAAGTCCGCCATCGACATGAAGGGACCGCGCAAGCGCACTTCCTCAACGATATTTTCGGCAAGTTCTTCGATGTCGCTTTCGCTGAGCGAGCGGAACCAGCGCCAACCCTGCCCTTCGTCGCCGGAGGAGTCGGCAACGCTACCTTCTCCGCCAAGCTTGCTTCCGATAAGGTTCATGAAGCGGATAATCGGGAAATCGTCGGTTTCCGTGTATTTGCCGTCGATGCTGAGATACTGCTTGTGCAAGCTCGCGAGTTGAGCTTTCCACGCCTCAACGGAGGTCGAGTTGACGTTGAAAGTGCCTTCGTAAAGGAAGTTGCGGGCAACCTTGTTCGGGTCCTTGAATTCCTCGCGCACAACATCGTCAGTTCGATCGAGATTGTCGCGGTTGCGGATGAACGAAACGCGCGGATTGACCATCGGGTTCTTTTCTCCCTTCAGGATTTCATTGGCGACCTGAGAAATGTTTTCCTTCTGGTCGGCAATCTTTCCGAAATTGAGTCCGGAGAAGAAATAGCGGTCGAAAAGCGCCATATTGGCGGCAAACGGCGTGTCTCCGCGCGGCTGAATACCCATTTTGCTACGGTTCGGCCACTCAAAGAGTTTCATGACATCTTCATTGCCGACGGGCGCATAAGAATTTCCGACAACATAGCCGGGATCCGTATCCAAAACGGAACAATCCACGCTTTGGAGCTGACCGAGCGAGGTCAGCGGACGCGTCGGCACTTCGTAAAGCACGACCGAAGACTGTCCCTTTGCGGAGGTATCGCCGTCGCCCCAGAACGCATTGCCGTCGATATGTTCGATCGGCGGCAAATCGCTCAATGCGGCACGGACTTCGGAAACCCATCCGACGCCCTGCGTCGAGAAGTTCTTCTTCTTGCTGCCGTCCGGTTCAATCAGGTCGGTATCCCATGAACGCGGATCCAGCACCCACGGACGCATATTCGAAACCAGCGGACCCGCCAATGCGGAATCATCCGCCGTCGCCTTGTAAACGTCGTATTCGAAAATGAACTGCTTCTGCGCGTGTTCGTGGCCGGTTTCGCCCGTGCGCGTGAAGGTTTTGTTTGCGAAATTGGTTCGCCATTCACCCGGGTTGATGAGCGCCCAGCGCGGCGTGCCGAACGCCTGAATGAGGGTTTCGTCCGAAGCATCCTGCCAGTCGCCGATGTACGGGCTGTTCCAGCTGCGCTTGAGGTCATCGCGCGAGGTCGCGGGCTTGCCGGTCGAACTTCTCGGGTAGAACAGGTAATAGAAAATCATGTCCGTTTCCCGGTTGTGTGCCTGAGAAGATCCGATATCGACGGTAAAGGTCGCATTTTGGTCTTCTTCGGTCATTCTGTCCCAAGCCAACGGCAATTCGTATGAGGCGTTACTGTATTCTTCGTAGTCGTAACCGCCCAAGCTGGCCGCCAAGCCGTAGCCGCTCTGCATTTTGAGCGGACGCGTTGCCGAGTTCGGGAAGACGGCCTTGATTTCGCCCGGCTGGAGCACGAGCGAGCCGTTCGGCGCATTGTTGTAGGACGTCGTTCCCGCGAAAAGGCGCATCGCGTGTGCCGTCACCCCGAAAGAGTTGCCGGAGTAGAACATCAGGTCTAATTCGAAGGAGCTTCCTTCATTGTAATTGTTGCGCCCGCGGTCGGTGTAATATTTCCATTTTCCGCCGTCTGTACGGTTAAAGCGGAAAGCAATCGGATAGAACTTTGTAAAGTAGGAGCCGAGGCCGAAAAATTCGATCGGCACATTGTAGGGATTGTGAATGACCATAATCGGGTCAAACACAATAGCCGCCGTGTCCGTATTGAAAACAACCGAGAAACGCAGAATCGAGCGTAGGACGACGGGCGAGAGGCGCATCGCCTGCGGAATGAGTCCGCGCTTACCGTCGAATTGCGGGAGCAACATACGGTTGTCGCCGTACTGGTCGAGACCGTAGGCACGATCCGTAATACCGGCATAATTGCCCTTTCCGCCGAATACGCCCTCGAAAGTCATTGAGCGCCCGTCAACCGTAATTGAGGTGGAGGTCACCTTGGGGGCCTGGCCGCGGTTAGCCGTATTGCCGTAACTTTTGACATAGCTGTACGGAGCCATCCCGACAGCGAGCCAATTCTTTTCGTTGCTCGCCTTCAGGCCGCGATAACCGTTTTCTTCGTTTTCACGCTTGTAGAGGCGGTAAAAATTGCGAAATACGTCCCAAGTCGGCCCGCGGAGAATACGCGTCTCACCGGAATTCATGTTCGGTGCCGGATAAGAGCTCATCTTCGTATCGAATTCGTAAACGAAGCCGAGACCGTCGTCCGGTTGGCTTGTCCACCATTTCTGGCTTTCGGGCACTTCGAAGTCTCCGAGCCAGTCCATTTCATTCTTTTCGCCGGAGCCGTGGAACTGCGGGTAGTCGCGGAAGCCCTTTTCCCATCCTTCTTCTCCGCCGAACCAGGGCATTTCAAAGGCCACCGAGAGGTCCGTCTTCAAACCACCGTTGTAAACGTCGGAGAAAACCCCGCGGGAGTAGAAGGAAACATCGTGATAAAGCGCGCGGGCTTCTTCGAGGAACTTGTCGGAATCCTCGTCGCCGTAGGCGGCCAAGTCGCCGATGCTGAGCGTGTAAGGCAGGCGCGTCGCTTCGGGGCGTCCCGCATCCTTGGCATCTTCCTCCCACCAATTGCTGAAAGACTTAAAGACATCCAACGCTTCCGTTCCAACGCGTTGCGGTGTGGCGCGCAGAGTACGCTCCCAGTCCGTCAATGCTCCGTCGAATTCCTTCGAGTACTTGTCGGCGAGGTTGACGCGGGCCTTCACGCCTTCGTCTCCGACCCAATACGCGAAGGAGCCGGAGGTTTTCTGCGTCTTTTGAAAATCCGTGCGCTTTTCCATCGGGACGCGGCGGACCTTGACGACTTCTTCGTCCCAGCCGGTTTTCTTACCGAGCGTGCCTGCGCCGACGAGCGTGACAAGTTCCGTGCTGTCGTCGGAAACGTCATAAGCTGCAGTGGCTTCGCTGACTAAGGTCTGTCCGCGGTCGGCGTTTACGGAAGATTTGGCGACCGCGAGTTCGTACGGGGAGTAATTTTCTTTTGCTTCGTCGTAACCGGAAACGAGCCACCCGAGGAAAGGCTTTTTGTCCGGATCCTTGTAATTCCAATCGCGCAGGCTGTTGGAGTCGGCCTTATCCAAGCCGCCGGTCGCCCAGACACCGGTCCAGTGGCGTTTACCCCGGTAAGCTTTTCCGGAGGGCAAGGATGCGTTGTTTCCGCCGCCTTCCGCGAGAATGTCCGCCGTTGCCGTAACGCGCTGGTCGTCGCCCGTCAGCAACTGCAACTGTGCGAGAGCGATACGCATGCCGCAGATGGCATTAGCCTGCGCCTGATAACGTTTCACCTTGTAGCCGCCGAGCGCCGATTCAAGGACGACAAACGAGACGAGCGAAATCGCAATCAAAAGCATAAGCGCCATCATGACCAATGCCACGACCAAGGAAAATCCGCGGCGACGCTGTTTTTTCAATGTTTTTTTAAGAAAAGCGGGTAAAACAAACATAGCGATGAGAGCATTTTCGAAAATTCCCCCCGGAAACACAAGACGGAAAAGCGCCTCCGAAAAAGTTCCGCCGAAGGTTTCCGGCGCCGGGCATCGGGAACCGGACATCGGGCAAAGGCCGAAAACCGCACCTCACACAGTTTCCGTTAAAGCAAACTCCGAAATTTTGCAGAGCGATTTCTATTTGCTTGTGAACGGCTCCGGAAAATTATCCAATGGAGCTTAAAAAATGTTTTACGTGCCTCCGACAAAGAAAAGCTTCTCGCTTAGCGCCCTCCGTTGCTGGGGAGAACGCTTGGCCTCTGAGCCAAACATGCTCTGGGAGACATTTTTGGTCAACGGATTTCTTGAAGCCGGACAGGCGCTTTACCGGAAAATATCGCATCCGGTGGAGATTTTCCTAGAGGACAACGCCGCCGCCGTACAATTCCGAACCGAGGAAGACGGCGACATTCACATTTTCTTTTCCGCCGACGAAAAAGGTTGGCTTCACTGGCGCAGTTCCCTGCCGGAACGCGAAAGCGCCGCGCCTTTTGCGGGAGCCGCGATGTACTTCATCGAAGAGTTCGTGGCCGAAGAATTCCCGCGTTTGCCGATTGAGAGCGGAACCGCCGCCGTGCCTCCGCCCGCACCGGAACCGGAGTTCCCGCCGCCTCCGGTCGAAGACGACGACGGCCCCGAGCGCACACTTATCCCCGTTTTCAGTGCCGAAGCCACCCGCCTCAGCTGCGCCGCATTTTGGGAAACCGAAACGAGCGGAGAACGCATTCCCGCACTCGGCAAAAACGCGCCCTCGCCCGATTCGCTCAGAAAAAAAGACCGCGAGCAACTCATTCGCCTGGCAACCCTCGCCCGCCGTGCCTATTTTTCCTACGACTCCGAAAACGCCTGCTACGCACTGCACGGCTATTCGCAAATCGCCGCATTCGCCAACGCCCATCTCGATAAATGGCGGGAGCGCTTTCGCCTCGAAAACGTCGCCTTGGTCGAAACCTTCCGCAGCGAACCGCGGGAGCTTGAGACCGAAGCCGTCCTCTCTTCCGAATCCGCCGACGCCTTTTCGCTCTTCTGGAATTTCGAAATCGACGGAGAACGCCTCTCGCCGGAAGAATCCCGTATCGTTATGCGCCACGCGGACGAATCGGTCTTTCTGCCCGGACGCGGCGTCGTACGCATCCGCCGGCGCGCTCAAAAATTCATCAGCGACTGGCCGGATGCCGCCACGCACGGCATGCCGGTATATACGCTGCTTTCCCTCTTCCGCAACGAAAGCTCGTTGAAGTTGAGCCCGGACAAAAAACTGCTCGCTTGGCGGAAGAAGTTTCTCGCGGAACCGAAGGCTCCGGCGGACATGCCGGAATTCCTGCGTCCCTATCAAGTCCGCGGCGTCGCTTGGATGCGCCAAATGTTCGACCGCGGCGTTCATCCTCTTGTTGCCGACGAAATGGGTCTCGGGAAAACGCTCCAGGTCCTCAGCCTGCTCGCGCTCGACACACGCAAGCGTTCGACGGCTCTCATCGTTTGCCCGGCCTCCGTCGTTCCGGTCTGGCAAAATGAAATTCGTAAGTTTTTCCCGCAACTGAGCTATACCGTCCTAAATTCGGAGAAAAAGCTTTCCTCCCGGGAACGTCCGCGGATAATGCTTACCAGCTACGGGCTCCTGCGTCGTTGCGAAGCGAAAATCGCCCGCAAGCAATTTACTTACGCAGTCCTCGACGAAGCACAGTTCATCAAAAATCCGCATACGCTGATTGCGCGCGCCTGCCTGAAAATCAACGCAACGCACCGACTCGCGCTCACAGGGACGCCGATTGAGAATCGTCATCTCGACCTTTGGACCATCTTCCGCTTCCTCATGCCCGGACTGCTGGGACGACGCCATGACCTCGAAACGGCCCTCGCCGACAGCGAAACCAACCCCGAAGTCCTCGAAAAACTCAAGACGCAAATCGCTCCGTTCATCTTACGCCGTACGAAACGCGAAGTCGCCAAGGAACTTCCCGAAAAGACCCAAAATGTACTTTTCTGCCCGATGCTCGACCTGCAACGGGAACACTATCGCGCCATCGTTCAAAGCGGCCTGAACGAACAGCGCAATGCCGCCGGCAACCGCGTTTCCGCACAGGCGGCGATGCGGGAAAATCCGACCAATCTTCTCACCCTACTCATGCGCCTGCGCCAAGCCGCCTGCGATCCGGCTCTCTTACCGGGTTGCGCCGAGCTTTCGCACGAACATTCCGGAAAAATCTCCGCCCTGCTCGAGCGCGCCCAGGAAATTATCGACAACGGCGGCAAGATGGTCGTATTCAGCCAATTCGTCATGCTCCTCGAACGCGTCCAACGTGCCCTGCGCGAACGCTTCCCGGAAACGCCGCAGTTCATGCTGACCGGCAAGACCCTCGACCGCGAAACGCCCGTCCAAGCCTTCCAAACGGCGAACGGTCCCGCCATCTTCCTCGTCAGCCTGCGCGCCGGCGGTACGGGGCTGACTCTGCACAGCGCAGAATACGTCTTCCTGCTCGACCCCTGGTGGAATCCCGCCGTGGAAGAACAGGCCATCGACCGCGTCCACCGTATCGGCCAGCAAAAGCGTGTTTTCGTTTACCGCATGGTCTCCGCCGGCACCGTCGAAGAGCGCATCGAAAAGCTCAAGCAGCAGAAGCGGGAGCTCTTCAACGCCCTCGTCGGCGGTATTCCGGACATGTCCGATTGGGCGCAACACTTCCCCTCGCTCGAATCGCTCATCGAACTTTCCGAGTAAAAGCCTCTGAACAACGCACATCGTCAGCTCAATTCCTGCAATGCTTGGGAACAAAATTGTCTTTACGAATCGGACGGCGATGCGTATGACCTTAGTTCCGAATAACCGCTAACACCCCGCGCTCATGAAACTGCTTTCCGCCGCCCTCATCCCGATTTTTCTCCTCTGCTCCGTCAGTTGCCTCGCCGCACCGAAATGGCAACTCGTCTGGAAAGACGAATTCAACGGGCGTAGCATCAATCCCCGTTATTGGACGAAAATTGAGCGCGGCACGCCCGACTGGAAAAACACGATGTCGAGCGATCCCTCGCTTTTTGCCGTCAAAAACGGCAACCTGATTCTCCGCGGGAAAGTCAATAAAGACACGAAAAAGGATCCCTCGCCCTTCATCACGGGCGGCATTTCGACCCAGGGAAAATTTTCTTTCTGCTACGGCAAAATCGAAATCCGTGCCAAGCTCGACAGCGCTCAGGGCGCCTGGCCCGCACTTTGGATGCTCCCGGCCTCCTCGAAAGCCGGATGGCCCGACGGCGGAGAAATTGACCTGATGGAGCATTTGAATTTCGACGATTTCGCCTACCAAACCGTCCACTCCCGCTACACGCACCTGCCTCAGGGCGCCAACCCGAAAAAGGGCTCGACGGCGCCGATTAAGCGAAACGACTACAACGTTTACGGCTTGGAATGGTATCCGGACAAGCTGGTGTTCTTCATCAACGGCAAAGAAAGCTTCACCTATCCGCGTGTTCCCGCCGAAGCCAAAAACGGTCAGTGGCCGTTTAACAAACCGTTTTACTTGCTCGTTGACATGCAGCTCGGCGGAAGCTGGGTCGGGAAAGTCAATCCGGAACACCTCCCCGTCGAAATGCACATCGACTGGATTCGCGTCTACAGGGACGCTTCACGCCGCTAAAAAAAAGCGCGAAGTCAACTTCGCGCTTTTCCGGTGCTACGCTCGCACGTAGGGATTGCTTTCGCGTTCTTCGCCGACCGTTGTCGCCGGACCGTGGCCCGGAAAAACGCGAACATCACCCGGCAGCGGGAAGATTTTCTCGCAAATGCTTTTTTCGAGAACCGGGAAACTGCCTCCCGGCAAATCCGTGCGTCCGATGCTTCCCGCAAAAAGAGCGTCGCCCGTAAAGAGCCATTTTTCTTCCGGGCAATAAAACGCGAGGCTTCCCGGACAATGCCCCGGCACGAAAAGCGCCTGCCAAGTCTTTCCCAAGAGCGTGAAGCTCTCGCCGTCCGTCGTCGGGCGCGACAGCTTAAACGCGGGGAAATCAGCAGCGCTCAGGCCCGGAATCGCCGCCTGATACCAGGGGGAAAATTTTTCGGGCTTTTCGTGAAAATCGCGTCCCTCCTCGTGGGCAAAAACCGGCAGCTCCGGATTTGTTCCCGCGAGCACGCCGGCGACGCCGCCGTTATGATCCCAGTGACCGTGCGTGATTAGAATCGCGTCGAGCGTCAGGCCGTTTTTATTCAAATACGGCAAAAGGAGCTCCGCCGCACCGGGCGGGGCATCGACGATCGCGCAATGCGTGCGGGAATCGTCCGTAATCAGATAAAGGTTGGTGCCGAAGGGGCCGGCAGGAATTGTCTGAAGCAACATAGGAACTTGTTAAAATAGCGCCGGCGGCAATCGACTTTGCGTGCCGCCGGACATTCGTTAGGAATTAAGCGTTCATGTCTTTCCACTTCTTCGCCATCTGCGAGAAGATGATCAAGGCGATCGCGGAAACAACACCGATTGCCGCAAACGGCAACCAAACCGTGAGGTTCGGAGAATAGGCGTCCCAAAGCAAGGTCGTCGCTTCCTGCGAGGAAAGATTCATCATTTTTTCGAGAGCCGGCATTGCTTCGTTGCGCGTGATGCCGAGGGTCTGTTCCAGACTGCTCACGCTGTCAACAAAGGGGCGCCATTCGATGCCGCGTTTCTCGGCGATGTAGCGCAACGCGAGCGTTGCCTTTTCCCCGACGTTGCCGTAGATGAGGCCCGCCAGCTTGGATCCCGCGAAAATCCCGACTCCGACCGGAATATTGATGTACGCGAGGTAAACGCCCTTCTTGTCGGAAGGCGCAATCTCGGAAAGGTACTGAGACTTTTTCGGCCCCGTGAACATTTCACCGAGCGAGAAGAAGAGGACGCCGACCAGGAAGAACCACGCGTTCTGCGTGTAGCCCGCAACAACGACGCCGATCGTGGCCATCGCCATACCGAAAATCATCGCGTCGAGCGTGCGCATCTTACGCGTAATCCAGGAAACGCCGACAACGCCGAGAATGATGAAGGTCGCGTTTGCGCTGATCAGCACGGCCTGCGGGACGCGCAAGGTGCCGTCCGCAAGCGTTTCCACGAAATACTTCGAAATGCTTTCCGGGAGAATGGCGTTAGCCGTGGCCGCGACATTCGCGCTCGAAACCCAGTCTTCGAGGAAGTTCGGCTGGAGGTCCCAAAGCTGGAACATCATCAGCCAGAAACCGGACATAATGAGAATCCAGGTCAACAGACGCGGTTGGAAAATGTCCTTAATCGCATTGATCAGCACGCGCCCGATACCAAGCGTCTTCGAGGCGCCCGACGGCGTGTCCTTGAAGAAGAGCAAAGGCAGGAAGTTCACCAGAATCATGGCTGCGGAAATAATGAAGACGAGGCGCCAACGTTCCACAGAGTTAGCTACGCCGAGCGTATCCGCCATGAAGCTTCCGGAAAGGAAAACGACGGGAATGTAGTGACCGATGAGCGCGCCGATATTGACGACCCAGTAGAAAACGCCCCAGCCGAGCGAGGATTTTTCCTTCGGCAGCGTGTGCGAGAGCGCGCCCTGGATGCCGGGCTTAAACAGCGCTGACCCCGTCGCAAAGACCGTAATCCCCGCGAGGAAACCAAGATAATTTCCGTTCACGCCGTCGAAAGCAAGCCATGCCGACAAAGCATCCAGCGACGCGAGATCGCGCAAAAACGCCATAAGGAGGTAACCGAGCGACATCATCGCGACGGAAATCACCATCATCTTTTTGTAGCCGTAGCGGTCGGCAAAACCGCCGGTGATAATCGGCAAAAAGCACTGAACGACGGCCCACCACGCGTAGAGCGTACCCTTGGCAGCCGCAGTCAGGTGCAAGCCGCCGACATTGTCGGCTTGCATGATATAAATCGGCGCCACCACGCGAACGCTGTTGTAAGCGAGGCGCTCCATCATTTCGATGAAGTTCAGCTCAAAAAACGGCGCCAGCCAATTTTGGCTTTTTTGTTGTTCTGTCTGAGTTGCGGGAACCGCGTCTGTCGTTTCCAGATTCGTCGTATTGCTCATAAATTATTTTTTAGAAAATTAAAGGTTGAGCCTACAGGACGCCTCCCGATAACGCAAGCCATGTTCGCCTCCTTTCCTCCCGAAGCCTGAATTAAAGGACAAAAAAGGACGTTTCCGCAAGCCGCAGAAACGTCCTTCGCCGAAATAAAGCCTTTATTCGCCTTTATTGAAATCGACGTAAGCCTCGGTCAGGTCCGTCGAAATCAGGCGGTAATTGTGCGTGCCGATATTCAGGAAAAGGCGGATTTCGAATTCCTTTTTGGCGACCACTTCGCGCCAGCGGGCTTCGTTTTGCGCTTGGAGCTCGCCCTTGAGGAAGACCGGAACGTCATTGTAATAAAGATCAATCTTGCTTTGGTCGATGCCGCATCTCGCGTAGCCGGCCGAGCAGAGAATACGGCCCCAATTCGGGTCGCCGCCGCACCAGGAGGCCTTGACGAGCAAAGAGTTGCCGGTTGAACGCGCAATCTTGTTCGCGTCGGCATCCGTGCGCGCACCATTCACGTAGAGCGTAACGACGCGGGAAATCTTTTCGCCGTCGCCGACAATCTTTTTCGCAAGGCTGAAGCACACCTTTTCGAGTGCTTCGCGGAAAAGCGAGAGCGCTTCGGAATCGTTCTCCGTAATTTCGGCGCCCGATTCTCCGTTAGCCAAAATAAGTACCGTGTCGTTCGTGGACATGTCACCGTCCACGGAAACGCAGTTGAACGACTGTCCGACCGCGTGCCAGAGGCATTTTTGGAGCAATTCCTGCGAAATTTTCGCATCCGTCACCAAAAGCCCGAACATCGTCGCCATATTCGGCTCAATCATGCCCGCGCCCTTGGCCATACCGGAAATCGTGACGGTCTTTCCGCCGACAACGCCCAAAGCCCCGCCGACATTGAATTTCGCCGTGCAGGTTTTGCGGCGCGTGTCCGAGGTCAGAATCGCATCCGCAGCGCGCAACGACTCACCCAAATCCGGCTTGAGGCGGCGGATGGCTTCACGCATCCCGTTTTCGATTTTCTCCATCGGGAGGTTAACGCCGATGCGGCCGGTCGAGCAGACGAAAAACTGTTCCGTTTTGCAGGCCAACATTTCGGAAACGAATTCGCACATGCGGTGCGCATCCTTCATTCCGCGTTCACCCGTGCAGGCGTTGGCGTTACCGCTGTTGGCAATGATGCCGTGCATGGCAATCTTCCCGGAGGCGTGCGCTTTCAGGTGGTCTTGGGAAACATAAACCGGAGCCGCCTTGACGTCGTTCGTCGTAAACGTACCCGCCGCCGTGCAGGGGCTCTTCGAGTAAATCAGAGCCAAATCGAGACGCTTGGCATCCTGCTTGTTGCGAATGTCGCAAGCCGTTCCCGCAACGGAAAATCCGGGAACTTCGGCGATCCCGTTTGAATCGTCGATAAATTGAATTTTGGAAATCAGATTTTCAAACATGAGAAATAATTTTTGCGAAGTTTATTCCGATGCATTAACAAAGGAAAGCAATTTAAACGCGAGCGGCTCCGAAAGAGCCCTTCTCCGCTTTAACCTAAACTTTTCAGAGTCCCGCGTGTAACGCCGAGCTTCGATTCGAGACGCAAACCGCGCCAAAGCGCATTGCCGTCGATTCTCCCGGCGAGCAAGTCCCGGTAACGCTCGAGAATCTCCGTGACAAGCGCCGGCGACTCGTCAACAAATTCCACACGGAAAAAGCGCACGCCGCGCGCACGGATTTCGTCGAAGAATTCCGCGCCCGTCTGCGCACGCGCATTGTAAACCGTGTTGCGGCACCCCGCGTCCGCCTTGACGAGATGCTCCAAACCCGTGCGGTCACGCAGGCGTACGACGTGCTTTTCGCAGGGACGCCCGCAATCGCGGAAGTCTTTTCCGTTCGATAAAAATGAGCAAAAAACGCAGTGCTCCATATGAAACATCGGCATGTGCTGATGGAGCGTCACTTCGATTTTTCCGGGCTCCGGAACGCATTCGAGCATGGCGCAGAGTTGCTCCAAATTCATATCATACGAGGCCGTAACACGCTCCAGCCCGCGATCGCGCAGGTAATATTCCGCCGTCAGATGGTTCGCAACGTTCAGCGAAAAATCGCCGCGGACGCGCCTGTCCGCAAAAGCGTAAAGGTGTTCGTGGGCACGCGCGAGGAAACCGTCTGCATCGCATTCGCGCACGAGACGCAAAATCCCCGCTTCATCCGCTGCCTGTTTGAAAATACGGGGCGGTTGCGCCCAAAATTCCACGTTCGGGACCGCATGCACGCGCTCGGCGGCGAGACGGTAGTCGCGCGGATTTTCAAATTCCGCATAAATCGTTTTCGCGCCGAAGGTCAATGCGGCCTCAAGCTGAGCCAATTCGCGCACCACGGGAATCAGGGTCAACGGGGCTGTCGCGGACATCGGATTCCGGCTTGCGGACACCTGCTCCCGGCTTTCCCCGTTCAAAGTCCATTTCACGGCGTTTTCGCGGGCGACATTGAGTTTTTCCACCAACGCGCGGCGTAGCTTATTTGCCACACTCGCTGGAATCATCGGTGCGCCGTCGATTATCGCTTCCCAACCGTCGAGGAAATAGCCTGTTCCGCCGAGGCGGGAAAACTGTTCGCGCAACCAGGCTTCCGTGGCCGGCTTTGCCGTCGCCGGCACAAGCGCATCGCCCATTTCCGCTTCGACGCTGTTGCCGCACAAATCATCGCAAACGCCGCGAAGCGCTTTGCCGACTTCCGCAAAAACACGCATGTTCACCCGACGCGCCCAACGCGGCTGATCGCCAGCAAAGGTTTCGCGGATCTCCGAAGACAGGGCCGGATCGGAAGTTTTCCAAAGCTTGTCGCCGCGATGCACGCGTTCCCAGCGAATCCCCGAACGCCCGAAGCGCACGAAAACCTCACCGCCGCCACGCGCCTTTTCCACGCCGTAAACGTAACCGCCCTCTTCGCGCTCTTCCGGCCGCCCCGCATCAAAAACCACGCCGTCGCCGGATTTAAGCGGTGCCTTCAAGTGCACATAAACGCCGTCTTTACCGAAACCGGACACCTCGCCCAAAAATACGCCGCGCTTCTTCCCGAAACGCGCGTGGACGAGCTCGCGATTGTTAATTCCGCGCATCCAGCCCGTGTAAAGCCCGCGCGAAAATGCCATCTCCATCGCATAGGCATGCCGTTCACGCAGTTGAGCGGCAAAGTCTTTGAGCGTTTCCTCCGACACGCCGTCTGCCGTCATCGCGTAAATCCGATCGACGCAGTCGCGGTAAACGCGTGTTATCGATGCCACGTATTCCGGTGTTTTCAGACGCCCTTCAATTTTAAGCGAGCGCACACCGAGACGCATCAGATCCGGTAGCATTTCTACGCCCGACAAATCTCGCGGCGAAAGCAAATAACGGCGCGCCCCAAGCGGAACCTTTTCGCCGTCGCAAATCAGTTCGTACGGCAAGCGGCATGCCTGCGCACATTCCCCGCGATTGGCGGAGCGCCCGCCAAGCGACTCACTCGTCAGGCATTGACCCGAATACGCCACGCACAAAGCGCCGTGCACGAACATTTCCAAAGGAAGCGATTCCGCCGAATCAACCTCTCCGCGTGCGATAATCGCCTCCAGCTCAGAAATGTTGACTTCTCGGGAAAGCACCGCGAGCGAAGCTCCGAGCTCCCGGGCAAAACGCACCCCCGACGCCGAAGAAACCGTCATCTGCGTCGAAGCGTGAACGGGAAAATCCGGCGAAATTTTGCGAATCAGGCGCACGATTCCAACATCTTGAACAATGGCAGCATCCACACCCGAAGCGATAATCTTGCGCAGTTCCCTTTCCGCCTCGGCAAGCTCATTCGAAAAAATCAGTGTATTGAAAGTCACGTAACCGCGCACGCCGCGACGATGGAGAAAACGCATCAGCTTAGGCAAGTCGTCGGCAACAAAATTATCCGCGCGCACGCGGGCATTGAAGCGGCCAACGCCGAAATAAATTGCATCTGCCCCGTTTTCAACGGCAGCTTTCGCGCATTCCCAGCCGCCGGCGGGGGCGAGCATTTCAGGCTTTCTTATTTCTAATTTCATCCTCGTTTTCCTGATAGCAATCTACTCCGAGTCCGCAAAAAAACAATATTTTTCGCATCTCGACAGCGCTCTCGCACTCCCGGAGGCGCCTCCAAGAATTTTCTCACGGAGACGCAAACTCCATTCGCCGATACCGGATATAAAAAAGGCGTTTCCGGAAAAACCGGAAACGCCAATTGAACTAAGATGTTAATTACTTCGCGACGGCTTCGGCCGGCTTGGCGGGTTCGACCGGAGCTTCCGGTGTCTTTTCCGCTTCCGCCTTTGCGGCTGCCTTAGCCTTCTGTTCGGCAATAACCATCTCAAGCTGCTTGACCCAACGACCCAGATAGGTGCGCGTCTTCTCATCCGGCGCAACGTCGCGGGCCTTTTTCAGGTAAACGAGCCCTTCCTCGAGGTTGCCGTCCAAAGCATAGGAGTCGCTGATAAACTTATAGAGCTTGGACTGCGGTCCCGGCAACATGTCTCCGCGCTCGAGTAATTTGAACGCGTCCGCACGGGCGGCGTCCGTATTGCGACTTTCCGGATTGAACGGATGCTTCTTAAAGAATTCGTCAAGAAGCTTGCGTTGCTCAACTGCCAGCTTCGCAATGCGCTTCTTTTCGACATAGCCGAAACGATCGTTCGGGTCCGCCGCAATAATAGCTTCCACGACCGCCTTCTGCTGACCGCGGAATTCATCCGGGAGCATCTGAAGCGCGTTGGCCAGTGCCTCGGCACGCTCCGCATCCGGCTTACCTTCGCTAGCCTTTACGGCATCCAGGAAACGCTGCTGAAGCAAGCGGACTTCCTCAAGTTTTCCCAAGTATTCGGAAACCGCACGCGCATGTTCTTCCTGGCCGATGGGCATTTTAACCGAACCGCTACCGACAATCTTCGCGTAGGGAGCTCCATCCTTGTCCAAAAGCAACATCGTCGGAAAACCGGTAATGCCGTAAGCCTGCATATGGGCTTCGCGCTCGCGCATAACCTCCGGCGGAACTTTCCCGGCCTGACGGGGGAAATCCAATTCGACAAAAACGATATTTTTAGAGCGGACGTATTCCGAAAACTCCGGCTTGGAAAGAATATACCCGCGTAGCGCCTTACAGGGCGGGCACCAATCCGAACCCGTAAATTCGACCAAGACCGCAGCATTTTCCGCCTTGGCCTTCGCAAGCGCCTTCGCCAAATCCGTTTCCGCCGTCTTAAGAATGTTTTCAACTTGGGGCTTAGCCGCCTCCGCCTGAACCGGCGCTTCCGCCTTCACGGGTTCCGACTTGGCTGGCGCAACACTTTCGTCTCCGCAAGCCGTGAACAAAGAGGTAGCAAGCAATCCACCGACGATATAGAATAATTTATTCATAAGGTCTATGAGAATAGTCGGATATTTAAAATGCGTCCACACTTATCCTTCACAAAAAGAAAAAATATTAGTATTGACCGAATCCGATAAAAAGTATTTCATTCATTCTTAAATTTCGGCTTACGGAGAGATGACAGAGTGGCCGATTGTGCAGCACTGGAAATGCTGTGTACCGCAAGGTACCGAGGGTTCGAATCCCTCTCTCTCCGCCACTTTAAAAGCCCGCAAACCCGCATAAACAAAGGGATTGCGGGCTTTTCTTATCTACCGAAACGAGTTTTCGGAAAATCTCCGCGCCAAGCGCTCGCGAATACGCATCTATCCCGCACAAATAAAAGGCCAGACGCATCCCATCCTCTGATTATCCGCACCCGATTAGAAGTAAATTAACCCGAATTGGGCCCAAAATGGTCCAAAATGGCCTGCAAAAAAAGCGCATAGACGGGCCGTTGTCCGCCTATGCGCTCGGCCGATGCCCGGCGTTTAATTGCCGGAACCGGAGCGGGTTTCGAATCTACGGAAACCGCGCTTTTCCAGGTAGGCTTTGAAGCGGCGGAGATGCGCTTCGTCCGGTCCGTCGAAGAAGGAAACGCCCGAGGCGCCGTTATCGAAAGCCGCATCCAAGCAGGCTTCGAAATCGTTTTTGATGTCCGGGAAAAAGAGTCCTGCATAGATTTCGGCACGGCCGTTGACGGTTTCAACGCTTTCCTTGACGGAACGCCCGATCCAATCCGCGCCTTCGTTGTAGAAGCCGTTGTAAATCATCGGGAAAAAGGCGTCGAGTGTCCAATTACCCCAATCCTGGCGGACCATTCGGCGTGCCATCGACGGGCCCGGAAATACGGCGGCTGAAATAAATTTTCCTTTGCCTTTGACGCGTCGGGCAATCGTATTGGCGACGTTTCCGATGGCGTCGTAACGGAAATTCAGCCAGGACTGGCATTCCATCGGGAATTCCAGCGTAATCGGGTCTTTTCCGCTTTTTTGCTTAAAGGCATCGCGACAATGTGCACAATAGCAGTAATCGTATTGCGGGAGCTCCTGCGTCTGCTCGATGCCGTAATTTTTCCAAAGATTTACGGGAAGCACGACGTCCGGCACACGGATGTAATCGAGGTGAACACCGCTCACAAAGGGCAAATCGGCATCGGAGAGGTAGCTTTCCGCGAGCGTTGCGGCGATTTCCGGGCGGCTCGGGCAAAGAAAGCGATAGTAATCGACGTAGGCCGGCTTGTCGGCAGAAGATTCTCCGAGACGATTTACGGCGTACCATTCGGGATGCGTTTTGAGGAACTCGGAGCGATTCAGTGTCCAGCGCCAGTAGTGCGCTTCGAGTCCCGCCCTATTACAAAGGCGATAAACGTCCTTGTCGTAACCTTCAAAAAGCGCGGCGGAAATCCCGCATTCCCGCAGGAGAGTGAAACGTTTCATCCAATCTTCCTCGGAAAGTTTTTTGTCGATGCGCAACCAAACCCAATTTTTGACAACGCGCGGCTTGAGTTCTTCAACGCGGAATTCGCCCTGCTCGTTCACCGAATAGCGTTTTTTCTCGGCGGGAACATCCGCGATAATCCGGAACCTGTGTTGCGTGGCCTCGACGGAAAGCGTTGCTCCGGCCGGCAGGCATTGCATTTCTTTTTCCGAGAGGAAAAACTGTTCCGGAGTGCGCAGGTAATTGCCTTCCGAACCATAGCGTTCCCGCTGTTCGTAAAACATCGCCCAGAGCAATTGGTAAACGCCCTGCGGATGCGGCGGCGCAAAGCAGACCGAAGGTGCCGAGCGGTCACCGGCTTTCGTATTGGAGAAAAAGACGTAGCCCCAGCGCTCGGGCATGTGCATGTCGATTTTCCCCGTCGGCGTCCAAACCCAATTTTCTTCCGGCCCGCCTTTTTTAAGCCATTGAACGCGGGAAAAATTCACGCGCCAGCATTTTCCGGCCTGAAGCGGATTGTCAAAGTTCAGGGTGAGCGCCTTGCGCGGAATGGCCATTTCCACGACCCAGCCGCGGTCGCGGTCGGAAGCATCGTTAAGCGTTCCCGTGCAGCGGACTGCAGATTTCAGTCCGGGACAATCCCACTGCGTCAGGAAATTCCCGCCGACGCGATACGGTTTATCAAGCATAAGCTCGAAAAGCGTGCCGAAGGCGTTGATTTCGATTTCGAAATAATTTTTACCGTCGCCGTCGGGATCGAGGAAAACTTCAAAGTCGTTGTCGCGGTAAATAATCGAATCGTGCTCGGTCAGGCTTGCCTGCAGATTCGGTTCTTCCATCTCGGCGGCGACGTAAAGAAATTCGTCGTCCCAGAGCATCTTCGCCGTCGTACGGTATTTCGGACGCGGAAAACCTTCGCCGCTGATATCGACAAATTCCGCCGTGGTTGCAGCGTGTTTCCAAGAAGCTTCGTCGAGTTTGCCGTCGATTGTAATTGTATCCGCCGCGCGATGGCATACGTAGGCATGCGGCGGTGTCAAAAAGCGCTTGTGCTTTTCAAAAAGGCCTTGGGCGGAAAGCAGGCTGTAACTCGCCGAAAAAGCAAGCCACGAGACGAGAAAGAGATTTTTCATGCCTTGAGTATGCCTTTCGCAGGATCTAACTTCAACGGGGAAAACGATTCGGACCCAGCCCCCTCCGTAAAAAAACAGCGCCCGCAGAGTTAAATCCGCAAGCGCTGTTTTTTATCCTTTTACCCCCTACTCGGCTTGGAGGATAAGCCCTTTGAGGTAGTGGCTTTCGGGGAAATTCAAAAGCGAGGGATGGTCCGCCGGCTGGCCGGTGATTTCGAGGAGACGCACGTCGCGTTTGGCATCCCGAGCAGCGGAGGAGACGACATCGATATAGCGCTCGATGCCGATACGCTGCGAACAGGAATACGTTGCGAGAATGCCGCCGGGCGTCAGCATTTTCAGCGCGCGCAGATTCAATTCCTTATACCCGCGCAAAGCACCTTCGAGAGCGGACTTCGAGCGCGCGAAAGGCGGCGGATCGAGAACAATCAGGTCGAATCGGCGGTCGCGGTTGGCCCCAAACCAGTCGAAGAGATTGGCGACCTCAAAGTTCGCGTTCGTGATTCCGTTGCGCTCGCAATTTTTGCGGGAAGCCTCGATCGCCGCAGCCGAAATATCAATCCCGGTCACGCTTGCCGCGCCGTGACGGGAACACTGCATTGCGAAACCGCCCTGATTGCAACAGGCATCCAGGACATTGCGTCCCGCCGCATGGCGCTTGGCCACATGAGAGTGCTGTTCACGCTGGTCGAGATAAAAGCCGGTTTTTTGTCCGTTGGCCAAGTCGAGGAAATATTCCAGTCCGTCGATTTTAAACCAGCGCGGCGTATGAACCTTGTCCTTATAAAAAGAGATACCGAGCTCGAGACCTTCGAACTTTCGAGTCGGCGCATCGTTACGGAAAATGATTTCTGCGGAAGATAGTTTACGGTCCAGCCAATCGGCGATAAACGGCAGTTGCTTGTCGGCACCGACCGTCAATGCCTGAATGACGAGCGTGTCTTCAAACTTATCGACCACAAGTCCGGGCAGAGAATCCGCTTCCGACCACACCAAACGGCAACACGGCAGAGCGTTTCCGCGGCGCGCAATGGCTTTTTCGAGCGCAGCCGAGAGAAATTCGCCGTCCCATTCACGAACAACCCGCGAGAAGCGCCGCCAGACAATTTGGGATTTCCCGCTCCAAATACCGGCTCCGAGCGAATTGCCGCGCGTATCCAACAACTCAGCCGCAACCCCGTCTTCGATTTTCGGCGGCGTTTCGATTTCTCCGGCAAAAACCCAGGGGTGGCCCTGTAAAATGCGTGCCGGACGCTTAGCAAGCTTGAGGCGAATTTGTTTCATAGGCGTTAGCTTAGAGGGATTTTCCCGCCGCGACAAGCATCCGCGTGAATCCGCATGTACCCTCCTTTAAAGGCGCATCGGATAAATTATGTTCCCTCTGCAATACACTCCGCATAACACTGCTTCCCCTGCTCTCTAATTAACGCAAGCAATTCATCGCCACGCGTATTTCTTTTACGCGTCGCTCAAAAACCGGATTAGCTTTTGAGAGGAGCCTTAACCCCATTTGACTCCTTTTACTTTGTAGAAGCACAACTCTGACACGGTGTAATTCCCCTGTATCACTCTATTTGTTTTTCAAAATATTCCGCGTCGCCACCCTCAATGTTGTGCCAAACCCCAAGCTTCGGAGTATTTGAATAAAAATCCCAAAAAATCGGCACGATACTCCAAGCGTTATCGTTGGTATTCAAAGATACCGTTGCCTCTAGTCCTTCAAAATTATCGAATGCCCACCCTCCAATTCCAGAAGTGCCTTTCCTGTTATTTCCTATGGGGAAATTTGTCCATCGGGCACGAAAGTTCGGGCACAACACCAACGAAGCGGCGGGATTTCTCGAAGACACCCACGTTCCAACGAAATCAGATTCAGACAATTTATGAATCCGATAGTTAGAATAGACATCTAAACAATGACTCCCTACGACAAATAGAAAGAATGAAAAGAAAAAGAGCCAACCTACCTTTTTTTTCATGGGATACATACAGTGAGTGCTAAGCAAATTCTATGAGAAGTATAGATATCGATGACAACAACCAAAGAACATAGAGCCAGATTCCATCCTCTATGATTATCCATGCAATGAAAGAGAGAACGTCAATAAGCCATACGACGTAACTCAAAATTTGCATCTCCTGCATGGAATCGGGGAAATCAGAGGCTCTTTCACTTTCAAATACCTCATTTCACATGAAATATCTCCAGGATTATATCCAAGAAGCCAAATCATCTCGATCAGTGGAATCAAAGCTCATTGCGACTACCACAAAAGTTGCTATTGCGACGCTTCGCATTGCTGTTTTTGAATAGCCTGCTTCAGCGATTCCGGCAAAGCCTCGATTGTATCTCGCAAGGACATTTTTACGGAATACTCTATTGCCTCCTCATCGATTTTTAGTTTCCGCTCGTCTGGGAATTTTTCATAAAAAAATCCAACGTAGTGCATAAACGCTTGGAACGGAGAAAAGTCAATATCGCTAGAATCTTCAAAGTTCCACTCTGGGTAGTATTCAAAGTAGTACTCTCCGGCAGCGAAATGCCCCATACCTGATGACGGCGGGAGTCCGCAATAAAGGGCGAATTGCGGAATTTCAAATTCATCTTTGCAAGGAAGCTTAGCGTGTTCTCTTGCGTTTTCAACAAGCACATTTAATTCATACAACCATCGACTAAAAACGAGGTGGCAGATAATTCGCTCTTGTGAACAGATACCTGCGGAGGGAAGAGGGCAACCAGAGACAAACTCGTTGCTCAAATCGTTACAGCTCCAAAATCTCAAGGGTTGCTCCCGAAAGCAAAGCCCTAAAATAAATGAAAGCCCGCAACCAAAAACAAGTGCAGTAAGTTTTACAACTATCGACAACATTCTATTGGTTATCATTGATAGATTGATCTAATGATTTTTTCAATTATTCAACGTTGGCAGCATCTGCCGGTGGTGTAGCGTCGTTGCTCCCGCAACCGTCACCTTCTTTTCGAAGCGGCGGCCTTGCGAGTCGTAGCCACACTCCACGACCGTTTGCACTTCCGCGTTCTCAAAGCGCACCGGACGGTTTTCGGCATTGTATTCGACAGCCCACGTTCCCGAACACATGTTCTTAGACATGTCAGATTTCATTGCCGTTCTTCCTTTTTAGACGTCTTGCGACGTTTAAAATAATTTCACGAACAATCTCAGCGTCTACACCACAAAGATTCGCATTTATTAGTTCTCCGGTACTGAAAAATTCGAAAGAGTCGTAATAAAAGGGAATCGTAGCGCGAACAGTATAATCGGGAATTGGCGGTTCTCGGATTGGTTCCGGAATTCCGACAACTTCGCAGCAAAGTCTAGCTTTTTTTAGTTTATCCAGTAAAACAATCCGCTCTTCAAGAGTAAATGCTTCCGGGATGTTTTGAGGATTCTTAGCATCTTCAAGACACAAAACACTTTCTGACGGAGCCCGCTGACATTTTATCGGAACATCAATCCGATATTTCGCACTTCCAATCGATACAATAGCAAGTATCATGCCTCCGATAAATGCACTGACGGACAGCCATAGTGTTACCTTGTTCATGCAAATTGCCCTCATCTATTATTATTCATTGCAATGTTTCCTTAGACGATCGCCTGTGGCACGGATGATTTTACTCACACATTCTAAATCCGCCTCGGATAATTGGGCCCCAAGTAGACATCCGTCCTTATCGAAGAGAAAGTAAGAATGACTAAACGGTACAACTGCTTTCACCGCATAAAACGGAGAGTCCAGTGTTTCAGAAAAAAAAGGAAGCAGAGGTGCTTCCGCCGTTCTAAGCAAGCAGTTGGCTTTTGCATTACATAAGGCGCCTAAAAGACATACCCGCTCTTCTTCTGTAAATGCTTCCGGATCACAGTAATCACCAGCACCTATTTTTTCGAGATACAAAGTTTCGTCCGACGGGAATTGCGAGACTTCCGGAAGCGGGATGTATATTCGGTATCCGAGCAATAAAACAAATACCAACACGAGAGCGTAGCCGGAAATAAATGAACACACCGTAAGAACACATGCTTTAGTCATCGTTGTTAGAATTTTTTCACAATTTTTTGCTTAATCATTAATAATGTTTTGCGCGGCTTCACATTTTCCAGGAATCCCAAATAAAAAACTCTATTTCATTGGACGTAAATCGACTCTCTGGATCTACAATTTTTACCTTTAATATTGATGAGCTCTCTTTTATTTTGACCTTTTCGATGCGGAAAAAAAGCACGAATCTCATGCATTGTCCCCCTTCGATTAAGATTCCGCGAAACGCCTTCTCTCGGCGGCAAGTCGGCAGGAGCCACGTAATGCTATCTTCTTGTATTTGCAGGCTGTTTTTCCAAATGCCGTCAAGAAAAAGATCTGTAGTATAGGCGCCCTCAACACAACCGTTGTCCGTAAGGAAAAGGCCGGAATGCTGAGGACGTGCATCCGGAATTACAAAAGGTTCTTCCGAAGTGTTCGTTATTGTTCCCACCAAGGAAAAGGATAAGTCCCCTGACGAGCTATTGTAAAAAATACGAGAGCCGTAGTTGAGACTGATTTTTAAATTTTTTAAGTCTCCCAAAGGCTTATTTGTGCATATAAAAAGAGGCTCTTTAGAGTTATGTTGAAAAAGATCTGGGGATGGGGTACATGCACACACCCCAACGCAAGCGAAAAATAGAAATATTTTTTTAACGAATTTTAATGTCATGTTTACTTGGGCAATCAAATTATTAGATCGGAGCGAAAATAGGAAAATACCACCACCTCGTCCAAGATTTCCTCTGTTCACTTCTACTCGTACTGGCGAAGTACGCTTTTGAGTTTAGCTCTCTCTATTTTTTAGTATCAAGAAAAATTCCATGATTTACGCATTCATAAAGTAATTTTATTCCAATCCTAAATATGCTTTTTAATTCTTCAATTTCCTCTAACGTCCACAAAGGTATATATTGGTGAGGCGTACTTTTCCACGCTGGTAAATTATTACCGCAAATGAGTTTTTCATACAAAGAATTCAGCCTCAAACAATCAGTAAAAAAGTCACCTCCCACGGATTCTCCCAGATCTTCAATCGTATTCCAAAAGTTCAAAAAAGCCACACAATCAACCTCCCCTTTGTGAAGTAGCTCTTCAATCTTAACGCAGTCTATAACCAATGGATTAGAGGTATCAATCGATATTTTACCGTTAAAAAAGGAAAGGCCACTCAAGTCACAGGAATAAAAAACTCGCAAATCTTTACGTAAAAACAAATCTTTCCCCTGTTTTTCGTCTGAATACCAAAGCAGGAAAAATTTTCCGATCGTTGTCGTAAAACAAATCGGATAGAATAACAATTCATTATCCATGTCGTTAGAATGCTCTATCTCCATATTTTTTCAATTTATTATTATTAAATTCACTTCCCAGCCCTGTTGGGTAGTTGTCTTTTCCGTATTTTTCGTCACAAAGTCTCTTTGCAAAATCTCGTCCTGATTCATTCAAAGCGGGAGTCTTTCCCTTAGCCCAACTTGGGATATCTGTTGCTGCCTCTTTCCCAAATTTCCACGGAATTCTTTTTTGGATAGGAAGAAGGTCCGCACGTCGAACACAAAATAGACTTCTTCTCTTTATCCGAAATCGAAAGAAGTTTTGTGTGCGCTTTTTCCAACGCATTTTTTGCGCCATTACTTAGTTTCCCTATTGCAACTACTTGACCTCCAATAGGAATCATTGAAGATGCCGATAAAGATGCGCTTAGGCCGTCACCTTGACACATGTATATTATCGTATTTGCGCCATCGGCGAATTCTCCGACAGAAGGAATTAGCCCAATAATATCAAGAGATGTTTGCCCAACAGCGACAACAACGCCCCACGAATCCTCGTCTGCCTGCAAAGGTCGTGTAGGCCATGAAGGGAGTGTCGGATACCATGCTCCTGCTCCAGGAGCAATCATACTTTCTCCAAGTATATCATGTTGAGTTGAGAGCTGATTCCCCACAAATGCATACAGATTCCATCCGCCTTGTTCTTCGATGGGGTCGCGGGAGAGGAAGCGGCCAAGCGAGGGCGAGTAGTGCCGGTAGTTGTAGTAAACGAGGTCGAGCTCGGAGTCGTAGTATTCCGAAGAGAAGCGAAACGGATTGAGCGTAACGATGTCGAGCGCAGCGCTTGAATCGCGGTGCGTGCGGGTGAGCAAACAATCAAACCATAACAACTTTCTACCTTTCCGCCTTTTTACCATAGAGAATATTTTTGTTTAAAATTGTGTTTTTTGTTTGAACCCAAATCATCAAAATCCACGGAATTAAAAATAGCGCACGCAGCCAACAATTCGCGTTCAACGATTCAGCAAGTGAACCAAAGAAAATTTCGTTTGTTTTTTCAAAACAAAAGGAATCGTGAATTTGCCCGCTAATTTTCCAAATTATAATCGGCGCCGCGACAAGCGCGCCGAGCGTCCAGATGTTTGAAAAATAAATCACGGAACGCCGCCGCTCAACCAACGCACACGGGAGCGCATAAAGGAAAAACGTTGCGAAAGAAGCACCCGCGACAAAATACGAGTATGCGAAAGACGCCATTCCCGTAGCCCACATCATCCAATAGGATAAATCCTTCGGAATTACGATTTTCCTGTCGAATAAAAATGCGCCGTTGTAAAATGCAAGGACGAAAGAAATTCCGGTAACGACGGAGCAAAAAAATTGGCCTAGGCGATATCCTCCATCAGGAAACCACCCCGATCCGCCCCAGAGGAGAAAGCAGAAATCGTCTGACGGTAAGCGGAGAAAAAATCCCATTGTCAGCAAGAGAAATACCTCATTGCGAAGATTCGCAAGCCACCTTGACTTCCCAATGCCAAGTAATAACACAGAAGTGAAAATAAACGTACTCGGATATTCAATCCCGCTAACGAAAGGAGAAAACACAATAAATAACGTAAGTCCCCACGGGAAAAAAATACATCCTTTCTTAAACATAGTGAGAGCTCCTCTCTACCAACTCGGACGAACGTCATAGTACATTTTGACATATTTGCCGTTGCCCCCGCATACCCGATCAAGTGCTACGGCATCTTCAAACGGGAAAACATCTGCAGTCCGATGGAGGCCCACCTCTTTTTCGGGGCTTCCCCAGTCAACAGAGCCTGCACTAGCATACAGATTGAGTCCTCCTTGTTCTTCGATTGGGTCGCGGGAGAGGAAGCGGCCGAGCGAAGGTGAGTAGTGACGGTAGTTGTAGTAAACAAGGTCGAGCTCGGAGTCGTAGTATTCCGAAGAGAAGCGGAACGGATTGAGCGCAACGATGTCGAACGAGGCGCTTGAATCACTGTGCGTGCGGGTCGTTCCGCCGAAAGGCGCGTAGTCGTAGTGCGCGCCGATCCCGTTAGACGTCATCCGGTAGAACACGTCCGAGACGTTTTTGTTGCCGTCGAAAGCGTAGAACAGGTTCAGGCTGCTCGGCGCATCGGCGTTCTCCTTTTCCGCGACGGGTTCCGTCGCCCGGTTTTCGATGTGGTCAAAGGCGTAGGCGTATTGCGGAATCACGCTCCTGCTAACCATATTTTGTCGTTTTCTACATCTAAACTTAAGGCATTCTGTTCTCAAAGAATTGGCTCCTTCCATTTATTCTGAGTCCAAAAGGCTTTCCTCAAAGCTTTTTCGCCCGAAAGACCATAAACACAAATTCTATTTTTTGATGATTGAAATTCGCGAGGAATGTATATGACAAAGGAGCGATAATTTCCGTCTTCAGAAAATTCTTCTCCGAACAAGCGGTTAAGTTTTCTACCGGAATACCAATTTGTCTCTTGTATTTCGGGATTTTCGGGCTTTCGCCTGGGATACGGATTGTTGCTGTAATCTACACGTGCAATCTCTTCGAACATTCGAGCTTCGCTCAAGTTCACTGTTCGTCCATAGATTTGCTCATTTTTCTCATTGAGAATCTGAATTTCAAATTCGACATATTTTTCATCTCCAATTGGAAGTGATTCAAAAATAAGCATAACTCCTATCGAGTACTCCCAGTCTGCAAGCTTGAAAAACACTCGCCTTGCGCAATACACTTCCCGCAAGGGTTCCGTTTCCGATGCTGGAGGCAGCGCGACAATCGCACAGCCGATTACGGGGATGAAGGCCAAGAAAAAAGCAATCCATCGTTTCATAGAACACACTCCCCAAAACTATCTCTGGAAGTTATTTAGCCACCTCAACAAAGACTCCGCCTCAATACGCACGGAAACCTCCGAGTCTGACAAAAACGGTTTAACAAACTCTTCAATGCGGTACGCGGAATAATGATTTCGAAGGCACACCAAATAAGCAATTTTTATGCGGGAATCTTTCTCTCGTAAAACCTGCTCAAGGATAAACTTGTCGTCTTCGAATTCTCCCGACCAGGCAAATCTTTTAATCCAAAAAATCTTTCTTTCAAGCGGAATAGAGCTCGGAATGATGTCATTTCCGGACATACATTTATGCCTGTTAATCTCTTCCTCTATAATATCCCAAACATCACCTTCTAAAGCACAGAGATATGAATCGCTAAAGCGCTCATACCACCACTCCGAGCTACGCAACGCACGGTATAATACAAATCCCTTTTCAGGCTCGAATTTTAATTTTGCGAAACCATGAAGCTCATGAACTTCCATCTCGCGCTCTAACAGCAGGATAATTTTTCTATTTACTTCTTCCTCATCAATAAAAAGACTCCTTATCGTAGGCATTCCCACATGAGAAAGTTTTATCTCAGAAATAAATGCATACTCCTGCCGATAACACCTCCCAAACAGAAAGACAAAAATCAAAAAAACGACTCCGAAAAAAAACTTTTTGCCTCGACTCATAGCTTTTCTTTAAGGACATTCATTTCTTGCTTTAGGCGTTCAACTTCAATTATTAATTCATCTCGATTAGAGATTAAATTTCGATCTGAATTTTGGTTTCCATAATAGCGAATGTCGTAATTCGTGTTTTCAAGTTGCTGAAGATACATGTAGTAGCGAACTACAGCTTCCCCATATGCGACAACATCATTAGCTTTAAATTCTCCGGCATCTTTATCACCCCATTGCCACGAGCAATAAATACCTTCTAATTGATTTAGTTCATTTCCGGCCAGAGACCAATTTCGCGAATAAATTGAAAAATGCATCATTTCGTGTTCAAGAACCTCTTGCTTTCTTAATTGTGACAATCCACGACGTAGTCGAATTTTAATTATTGGAGAATTCCCCGAAGCCGTTACCTTATAACAATTGCGCTTGAGGCTGCTAAAAAATCCTGATGGTTTTACACGATTACGACTTTTTTTTGTTGTTATCGCGAACGGCGTGTTTGTTGCAGTAATTCCTAAATCAGAACCGGGAAGTACTTCTTCAAGAATGAATACAGTAGGACTACCTACTATTTTTTTTCCAAGATAATCTTGGTGCGAAAGCGGGTTGTTCCCCACAAACGCATACAGATTGAGGCCGCCTTGTTCTTCGATGGGGTCGCGGGAGAGGAAGCGGCCAAGCGAGGGCGAATAGTGGCGGTAGTTGTAGTAAACGAGGTCGAGCTCGGAGTCGTAAACTTCGGACGACCACTGGAAAGGTTGAGTGACGTCGCCGGAAGCGGTGACCGCGCCGAAGGGCGCGTAGGCATACGCCGTGCGGATGTAGCTGGCGGGGCCGAAGACCTCGCAGATGTTTTTCGTGAGGTCGTAGCCGTAGGTGAACCAAGTCCCGTCCTTTTGGATCGCGAGCGGACGCGTCGC
>JAZRTJ010000086.1:0-45000 GCA_045651925.1 Candidatus Spyradenecus sp.
CGAATCCGCCAAGATCTCGTCATAGCTTCCTTTTTGCTGATACGTCAGCGTTCCCGTAAAATCTCTCGAGCCTTCCAGGCTTCTCGAAAAGCTCTTGGAGACGACCTTTTTCTCTTTTTCGTCGCTCATTTTACGCTCCGGCTTGGGTAATTTGAATGGTGTAAACCTCGTTCAGAGCGGACGAAGTAAGCGTGATTGTCGCCGAGCGCGGCGCGGGATCGTAGTTTGGAGCGACATCAAAAAGGATGCAGCCATTGTTTGTATTTTCGTCCCAAAAAACGGATGCTTGCGTTTGAACATTGCTTACCCAGTCGGCCTCACAGGTCGCATTCAGCGTTTCGCGGTTTACTCCGAGTACGTGGATCACATAGCTACCGCCCGCCGTCGGCAAGGTTCCCACTGTGACCAAAGTGCCGTGCTGCGTGACGGAAGGCACTTCGTGATCACTCATCCCGGTCGGGAAGGAGAGCGTTGCGACGTTAAGCGCGGCTTCGAGTGTTGCGACTTTAGCCTCTAATACCGCGAGGCGTTCGGCGGCTCCGTTGCGTCCTGCCAAGGGGACGAAGCGGAGTTTGAGCACGGGCGAAAACGACGAAATATTGCTCGAAATCGTCGGGGCAGAAGTGACCGGAAATCCCATGGCTCCCGCGATTGTGCCGATGCTGCGGAAAGACAGCGGACCGTTGCTAATGTTTGCGGCCGCGGCGGGGTTGTTCACCCAAACAATGGCGATTTCTTCGTCGGCGCTCGGCGGGGAAACGCCTTCGACCGCCTCCATCTCGAATTCGAGTTCCGTTCCGGCGGGAACATCGTCCCATGTCCGAGGGGCTTTGGACTGAGAAGCGACAATCCATTGTCCGTCAACGGCTTTCAGGATGCGGGCCCAAAGATCCGTCCCCGCATTTTGGTTGCCGCTCGGTCGCGTGATGATGCTGAGCGAGCCGATGAGGACGGATTCGCCGTAAAGCCCGAGGTTGCGAAGCGTGCCGCGATAGCCGTAACCGTTGAAATTGTTGTCCGGCGTCCCGCTCGTGTGAGACAGCAAGGGCACTTTCGTCGATTCTTCACGCTTGGCACGGGCAATTTCGTCGCCAAGTTGCAAGGTCGTAGCATACTCAATGTCTCCGCGCAGGGAATCCCACTGTTCCCCGTCCCAGGCAAAGTTTTCTCCGGTGTCGGCAGTATTCCACACGTCGCCGACAACGTTCCCGCTATCCGGAAGCGCAGCCTTGTTTGCCACACTGCCCTTGTATCGATAAACCGAGGTAATTTGGGCCCCAATATCGCTAAGCAATGCAACGGTTCCGGGCTTGGTCGGAAACTCAATCGCTTGTCCGCCGCTTGTCAGGGACATATTTTCTCCGTCCAGGTAAAGAGCGTTCCCGGTCGGTTTTCCCTGCGTGCCGTTGTAGCCCATGACGCTTTGGGTTTGAACACCGCTTTTGATGCTTTCAGGCGTCACGAAACCGGCATTTTTGATGGCGTCCTTGATGAGTTCGTCCGTTCCGGGTGCGTCCGCGACGATGTAAATCACGTCCGGGTCAATGGCATCGAGGGCCTGATAATCCGCCCAGCTCATGCGCAGAATCCGGGCGAATTCAATCGGAGCCGTCTGCGGATCGGCGATAGCTCCGGCAAAAATCGAGGCCGCTGCGCCCACGGAGAAATGATATTCGACATGCGTTCCGGCGGCTTCGTTTTCGACAACGATCGCCCCGCGCAGGGTGATTTTTGAGCGCTTGGCCAGTGCCGCTTCCAGCGCGGCCGACTCGAATCGGACCGGGAAAGTCCACGTGTCCGCCTCGCCTTCAAGCGGCGTTCCGGCATGCGCGATGTAGGCCCGCTGCGGGGCTTCGTCGGAGCTTTGCAGAATGCTGTCAATCGTCCCGTCCCAGGAAACGACAAGCTGCAGGCTGTCAGACGCGCTCGGCTTGCGCGAGCCGATGAACGCGACTTCGACGGTCTGCGCGAAGCGTCCCACGGCATCGAGCGGTGCCGCGATTCGCTTGGTTTTGTCTTTGTCGGCATAAACGTTTACCGACGAGAGTTTTTCGGAATCTGTATCAATTACGAATTTATACATGATCTTTTGGGTTGGTTGTTGAAACTTTTTTGTGTGAAATGATGTTTAACTGATTACTATGAAGAAAATCCTCTTTGCCTTATTTGTCCTCGCGTCCGTTGTCTTGTTTGCCGGAGATTGCCAATTGGGAAAAATTCCGGGCAATCCAAGCACTCGTAGCGACATTGCCAAGGGGCTTTACGGGCGAATTATGATTGTTGATAAAGACGAGGACTACAGGGTTCGCCTTGTCACCCCATCTTCCGATTATTGGGATCTCAGGGTCGACATTGTCAACGGATGGGAAGACCGACCCGGTCGTTGGAAAATTGTCGAACGTAACGAAGATTATGCGGTTAAAATCGTCGAAGAAGGTGAAGATATTCGCGTTTGGATTGGCAGTGGTCAGCTTGTTCCTTCAGAATGGGATTAATTCTACCTTTTTCTAGGAATCCCCGTTACGACAGACTTTCTTCCGTTTACTCCGGTTTTCCATATCTTGGTGATTTTCCACTTGGAATCGCCGGGAGCTTTAGACGCTTCTGCTCCGTTGTAGTACCAGTCCCCGCCGGGATTCGGCCCGGGAGGTGCAGCGTCTTTACCGATACCGTCTAAAATCCCAAGTAGTAGATCGGAGTAGGTTGTTTCGCGCCATTCGCCTTCTGCAACCGGATAGGTCCGCTCGCCGGCAAGCACGGCTTCGAGGATTCGACTTTTCCCGCCGCCGAACTCATCCTCTGCGTATTTTTCGATGACCTGGCGGAAAGTGATAGCACCCGGCGTGTTTTTATCTGCGGGGATGATAGCAATGTCCTTCCCTTGGTACGTCCCGAGCGAATTATCGTCGCTCGTCGAACCACCAACCTCTTCGACCGTCACCCAATCAAAAGGGCTACCTCCATCCAGCAGATACTTGACCAAGCTTGCACTGATTCCGTACAGCGCCGGATGCTCGGCAAGACTTCGTGTACCTGGAGAAACATTGAGGGAATAAGACGGATCGTACGTTTCGGAATCCGGACGGGAATAGACCAGCGTAACGGTAACGTTTTCTCCTGACATGGAAAAACTACGCCTTTGGAGAATTGCCTTCGGGTCGGGAATGAGTCCGCTCTTGCTTCTCAGGTTCGGAGCGTCATTGACCGCCTCCTCGAGCGTGCCTTGTATCGTGTAGATGATTGTACTCTGCGGCTTTCCGCCGTTTTCGTCTGAATAGGTGATCGATTTAATTGTTTTTTCAGCCATAAAGAATCCTTGATAATTGGATAGATTTGTGAACTTTAACGTGCTCTTTGGGCACCGCAAAACACCGCCGGAAGATTCCGGGCTCCGGCTTGCGTCACCGTGACGCTTGCGCTTGTTCCTGCCGGCATGTTCCCGCCGCGAAACTCGATGCGCGCCTCTCGGGCTTGCGTGAGAGGATTGGCTCCGGCAATGACGTTCGCATCCGCATCTACCATCAGCCAGTCCGCCTCGGTCGAGATATGAACCGCTCCGGCGTTGCCGTTTGTCACGATGTCCACATGCTGCATTCCGCCGGCAGGAGGAAATTCAATCGTTCCCGGAGATACTCGGATGGACGCGTCCGCCGTGTAGGCATCTTGTGAAACTTCAAGCATGGCAGAACCGCCATACTCACCGGAGAAAGTGATCGTTCCCGTTCTCGGGTCTTCGGTATTGTTCTCCGCTGCGTAGATTTTTCCGGATTCGATCGAGATCCATGCCTCTGAAGGACTTGCCGAGATCTTTCCGGCCGATGTGCTGCGACTCAAGGAGACGTTCATTGCGCCGCCGCAAGCATCAAAATTCACTCGCTCCGGAGAAACGGATACTTTTCGGATTTCCCGCTGAAAAACGGAAACGCTGGCGCTACCAATCGCATTTCCGTCCGCATCAAACGCAGTTAGCACTGCGGAGGGACTGGAAAGCGGGCTGCTTCTGCCGTTCTCTCCGGCCGAAAAGGTTATGGTGTCGCCGTCGATGGTATAATCACGTAGCGAATCTTCACCGGTAGTCATAAGCTCGTAGTACGCGGGATCCGTTCCTGCCGGCAATTCGATTTCCGCGCGGGTGTTTCCTCCTTCCGGCGGAATTTCCAAGAGCGCGGGGGAAATGTGCATTGCGGTCGGATAATCGCTCGTGCCGTATTGAGTCACGGAGAATTCTTGCTCCTCTACGATTTCGCCGTTTGCGTTCCGTGCCCGGATTCGCGCCCTCAAGGTCCGTTTTGTTCCGCTCGTGTTCGGGAGCGCAAAGACGCGAACGCTTAGGCCGTCAAACTCATAGAAACAGTTCCAAGCCCCATGCGATGCCGAAACTTCAAACTCCGCCAAATCAGCCGGATCGTTAATGAGAATTTCAAGCGGAACCTCTCCGCCTGCCGGGAGAAGCTCTACATTTCGGGGAATCAGAGAAAATCGTTGTAGTTCGCTCATAAATTAATCGCCTTTCGTAACCGGCAAGTGTTGCGGGTGAATCCAAAGCGGCAAAAGATCACTGTTCCAATATTGAACAACGCTCGCTTTTGCCTCGTTCCAATCAATAAGGATTTTCGCAAGATTGATAGTCCATATACCTGAGGCGGGAACACTAAATTGTAGATCATCTTTATAGATCTCTAAGCTACTAATTGGCTCTCCCGGCTCAAAATGACCCGGTAACACAGCAGACGCTATTGCAGGAATGAAAAGGCAAGCATTTACGGATGTTGAATTATTAAGATCACTTTCAGACAAAGTAAAATCAGCCGCCAAAACTCCGTTGTTCAAATAATTCGCAGTCGTGGGAGACAAGAGCCTGCACCATTGCCCTGGTGCAATGTGTATCCGTAGAATATTGTTCTTGAATCCCGCCGTCACCTTAAACGGATGTTCGTACTCAGCTGCGACGCGCGGCCGTGTCTGTGCAAATCCGCGTGCAAGGGAAATCACAGTTCCGGAAGATGATCGTGTATAATTTAAGTCCGGCCCGGTAGTGACCTGAAGGCTCGGAAGCTTACGAGCGACGGCTTCCATCCAGTCGAGCATTAGATTTAAGTCACTCGCCCGAAGCCGGTCGCCCTGGCGAAATCTTGAGGGTAATCTTGGAATATTCATTATTGAAACTTTTTGTGTGAAATGTTGTTTTCCTAATTGTTATGAAAAAACTTTTGTCCGTTATGTTTGTGCTTTCTGCGGTCATTCTTTTTGCAGGAGATGCCCGAAAAGAAATCGCCCGAAAGCTCTACGGCGACATTCGTGTTGTTAATTCTTGTCCGGACTTCGACGTTCGCGTCGTTTCTTCCGCACCGGATCTCGATGTGCGCGTTGTTTCTTCCCGCCCGAGCAAGCCGGGTGAATGGCGGTTCGTCAATTCCTGCGCAGATTTTGACATTCGCTTTGTTGAATCCGGAGCAGACATTGACATTCGATTCGTCAACTCCAATCCGGGACCTCGCTAATAAAGATCCTTGTCCCATGTTGCACCGGGGTCTGAGAGCTCCCACGTTTTGACGATTTTCCAAAGCTTATCTGAGCGTGTTTTTTCCGCCTCGATTGAGGAGTACTTCCAGTCTCCGTCAAGGTGCGGGTTCGGTCCTGGCGGATTGCCGCGCTTTCCAAGCCCACTCATCTCTCCGGAAAGGCTCTTTTTGTAAATCGTTTCTACCCATTCGGCGCCATTCGTTGCATACTCTTTAACCCCTTTCAGGATTTTACTAAGCATTTCAGCGCCAAGCTTGTCACTGCCTATCAAAATATCGTTAACAAGCTTTTCTAAGGTTGACTCACTGAAGCCGTCTTTTGCTTCGCTACTAATTTCAATCGAGACTTCTTCTTCGCTGATCTTTTCCTTGTACCAAATCGGATCGGTCGCAACGACACCATCAATGAGCATTTTACCGAGTATTTCGATTCGAAAAAATTACGAAAGATTTTTGACCCCTCGATAGGTAAAGGGATTTGAGGTAGCGAGGCTTTTCCTCCTGTTGCGCTTTGTTGCGTCGGGTCGAAAATTTTTCCTAAGGATAGAATGAAGCTCTCTTTTTTTACGAACAAGGAACTCACGGAAGCCCTGAAAAACTCAAGGCTCTCGCGCTCAGTGGCGAGCGTGTTGTCTCATGGAATAGTTCCGGAACAAGTGTGACTAAGCAATTTTTTGGCGAAGATCCTCAAAAAATGGTTTCTCGCATTGCAAGAGAAATTGCCCATCGTAAGGCAAGCGGGACATTCCCGACTGACGAATTACCGGAAATTGTTCCGGCGAAGTACAAAAAAGTGTTTCCCGGGCTTATCGCCGTCCAATAGGGACAAACCAAGTAACGCCTACACAAACCAAGGCAATTAAAACGGCACCATAAAACCAAAGCGATTCTAAGCCTCCGGAAAATTTAAACGCGACGAAAATTCCCCCAAGCATGCAAACGGACAACACATTTTTAAGGCGGCGGGCCCCGACAAAACACGCGATTGTAAGCAATGCTCCCCAAGCGCACACAAAAAGAAGCGTATAAACAAGGGTGTAGTTTACTGAAATCTCGACAGCGTTCATTTCAACAGAACTAAGAAAGAGCGGATTAAATGACAATTCCATTTTTGAGTAAAATTTTTAACGCCCGTCCCGCGATGCAATATTCCGGGCGCGATTACGACAGCGCAGTTGATAAACCGTCGCGGGAACGTCCGGCAAGCTCGAAACCGCGCGATTCTGCGGAATCGCTCTCGCAAGCGACCCACGAAAAGCTTGTCGCTCTCTCGCGATATGCGATGCGCAACTTCGGAATCGTCAAAGAATCCAGCCAAAGCAAAGCGCTTTATGCTATCGGCGACGGATTGAAACCACAGCCACGTGCAGTTTTAACTACCAACGAATAGGGAAAAAGAAATAAATGCGCGGTGTTAGAAGATCAACGGTTTCGGCAAGATCTTTGCGAGCCTTTTCCGCTTCTTCCGGTGACACGGTTATCACACGCGGAATCGAAAACATCTGAAAGAGATAAATCGGCACACACATAATCAATGCAAAGATGAGCGCAAGAAACGGAATAGAATCATCTGCCACCGGAACGTTTGTCATCGGCTCCATGAAGAGCGGCGCCAAAAGACATGCGGCAAAGAAGCAGAAAAGGATGTCGAACACGATGGCGAAAAAACGTCTGTCGTCGATTATTTTCCACGCCTGTTTTTCAAAATCAGAAAATTGCTTCGGCTCCTCGGGTGTTTTTTCGCGAGTTTTGCTTTTATTTTGAGCTTCGGCAATTGCCTTTTCGTAAAACTTTATTTTTTCAGCAACGGCGCGCTTACGTGCCTCCAAAGCGTTTGAATCCGAAACCTCCAACTCGTTTTTCATAAGGAACTAATGGCATCAGAAACATCCACAGTCAACATTGAAACAAAAAACAATGCAACGCAGCAATTGATTACCATGCGAGAGTCGTTGCAACGGCGGCGGGAGCTTATGTCTACGCAAAAACGTGTCAGAGGCGGAATGGACGCCTCAACGCCAGCAGTCAAAAGATTCGTCTTTTGGGTGATTTTGCGAATTGTGTTTTGGTTATTCATATTCTAAATAAGTCTCATGATTGTCTTGATTTCTTTTACCATGCTGCTGGGCCTGTTAATCGTTTCAGCCCTCTGCTTTGGAATTGAATACACGGCAGAGAGAATTTGTACCTCCGCTGCGTTTTTGGCCTTTCCGATTTGCCTTATTGCCGGGAGTGCTCTGATTTACCACGACGACAAAAATGCAGTTGGAGCAATTGCTTTTGCCTGTTCTGCTTGCCTCATCGGATTTCCGGTCTTTGTTCATGCCCTTGTCGAACGCCGCCTTAATTTTATCGTAAATTGGGACAAGAAACTTCGCGGCGCTATAAACTCCAAGACAGAAAACGAAAGCTGCGGATGCCTCATCATCGGGTTGCTTTTCTTCGCCGCAATAGCCTTTTCCGTTTATTCCTTTATAAATCTTTGAAAAAAACGAAGTTTTGAAAATATTTTTTAAAAGGCTCGAACGGGTTCGGGTAAAAATAAGTGAAAGAATTTGCCCCCCTTGTGTGGCTGTTCTTCACTTTCCCGAATTTGTAAAAATTTTCGTCGTGCGCGCCTTCCCACGTTAGTTGCTTCCCCGTTAAAAGATTCCTTTCCCATCGGCGAACTCCAAGTCTCTATCGAGAGCGACAAAAATCGTTGCGGAGCTTTCCGGATAGGCCGGTTGACTGCGGTTTTCGTTCCCACGCATCAGAGTTAGTGCGCCGGAAGTGCCCAGCCTCGAAGAAGCAATTGCGAATAGCGAATCCCGAATGCTTACCGCAAAAGGGAGAACTGATAGTTGATAACGGATAAGTGAAGACTCCTGCGGCGCCGGAAAAAGCGCCAAGCATCAAACATCGAGCATCAAGACAGCGCCTGCGGCTTCTTTAATCTTTTTTCATAAAGAACCTTATCCGTTATCAGTTATCACTTCTGCCACAAGCCCTTTATATTTGGTTTCGCCCCGACCTGAATCTCTTTCCCGCCTGTTCCATTGCGCTGCGGGCAAGTCGGAAAGCTATCGAAGTCGCTTAGCGGCGCATGGGGCCGGAGGCCTGTCCGCGGGTTGAGGCTATTGCCTGCACCCGCGGTTATCCAATGTAGTGCACCTCCGGCGCACAGACTCGAAGAAGCAATTGCGAATAGCGAATCGCGATGCCGCTCGATGCCGTGGGGCGCTTCGCACAGACCGTCATGAGAAGATTTTTACGACATTACGGCCGCCTAAAAGAACCTCTAAGCTTTTTGACCGTAGACCTGCCGCCTGAAAAAATAGTATAATGGGACAAACATAAGGAAGTTTAAATCTATGGAAAATATGGAAAACGAAGCTTTGTTTTTGTCTATACTCGCTGAGGAGCTTATTCCCGCTATGGGATGCACCGAGCCTATCGCTCTTGCCTATGCCGCAGCGAAGGGGCGTGAGCTTTTACAGGGCGCCCCCACGAACATCGTCGCTCGATGCAGCGGGAACATGATCAAAAACGTGCGCTGTGTGTCTATCCCCAATTCCGGAGGAATGATAGGGATAGGAGCGGCAGTGGCTCTTGGCGCATTCGGCGGAAAACACGAACTGGGCATGGAGGTCCTTGAGGCTGTATCGGCTCATGACAGAGAGACGACAAAAGCTTTCTTAGACGAAGGAAAATGCAGTGTCGAATATCTTGATTCCGACATTCCGCTTCACTTTATACTCGTACTTACGGACGGAACCGACACGGTGTCCGTAGAGGTAAAACACTCTCATATGAACGTGACCTCGATAACCAAGAACGGCGAGGTTGTATTAAGCAAAGATACCGATGAAGCGGTCTGTACCCTCGATCGCTCGAAGCTCACCATCGAAAGCATAAAGAGTTTTTCCGATAATGTAGAAATCGAAAAAATAAAAAATCTTTTCGATAAGCAGATTCGCTACAACATGGATATCGCCTACGAGGGTATCTCGGGCAATTACGGGCTGGGTATCGGCAGAGTGATAAGATCCGCGTATGCAGACGGAATCGTAACGCGAATGAAGGCTTATGCCGCGTCCGCATCCGAAGCAAGAATGAGCGGATGCGATATGCCGGTTATAATCAACTCGGGAAGCGGCAATCAAGGTATCGCTTCGTCTGTCCCCATTATTATTTACGCGAGAGAAAAGGACATTCCCAAGGAAAAGCTTTATAGAGCGCTTGCATTCTCCGCCCTCCTTACGATCCACCAAAAGGATCATATCGGTAAGCTTTCGGCATTCTGCGGAGCGGTATCCGCCTCCTGCGCAGCCTGTGCGGCTATAACCTACATGGTCGGCGGAACAACCCAACAAATAAAGGCGACCATCGACAATACTCTCGCCAATATCCCCGGAATCATCTGTGACGGTGCGAAGATCTCCTGCGCGGCAAAGATCGCCTCGAGTATTGATGCCGCGATGATGGCCCACTTCCTCGCAATGCGGGGCAAGGGCTACGACGCTTACACGGGCATCCTCAAGGAAGAAGCCGAAGAAACCATAAGCTGTGTCGGCTACATCGGTAAGGTCGGAATGAGAGAGACAGACCGGGAAATAGTCAAAATGATGCTTAACGAAAAATAAAAAATCACGGCGTAACCTTCGGGCTATGCCGTATTTTTTATAAGAAAAAAAGCGCTCCCGGCTTGGCGGAAGCGCTTTTCTTTAGAGACGGATTTGCCTATTTGCGGCGGCGACGCGTCCCGATAAGCGCGAGCGCGCCCAAACCCGCGAGCCCTTGAAAATCCCTGCCAAGCGGCAAAAATTTGACTTTCCGGACGACATCGCCCCTCCCCGCGCCCGGAATTGCTCCCTCCGGCGGGTGACGCCGTAATCTGCGCTTCACTTTTTGCCGGGACGTGTATTTAATTGGCTTTCATGAAAGTCAGCCTTTTTATCCCTTGTTTTGTTGACCAATATTTTCCTGATGCCGGCATGGCATGCGTTAAGATTTTGGAACGCCTCGGCCACGAAGTCGTTTTCCCGGAACGTCAGACTTGTTGCGGCCAGCCGCCGCATAACACCGGCTACTGGAAAGAAGCCCGCAAATCAGCTCTGCGCGCGATTGACATTTTTGAAGATGCGGAAGTCGTCGTCGGTCCCTCCGGCTCCTGCATCGCGATGATGAAGGACGGCTACGGAGATCTTTTCAAGGGGACGGAACACGAAGCGCGAGCCAAGGCGCTGGCGGCGAAGACCTTTGAATTCACGCAATTCCTCGTCAACAAACTCGGCGTCACGGATCTCGGAGCCGCATTCCCGCACAAGGTGACATTCCACGACGGTTGCCACGGTCTGCGTATGCTCAAAGCAAAACACGAATCGCGCGCATTGCTAGCAAAAGTCAAGGGCTTGGAGCTCGTCGAAATGAGCGAAGCGGAGTCCTGCTGCGGTTTCGGCGGCACGTTCTCCGTCAAATTCCCGAAGATTTCGACGGCGATGGTCGAAAAGAAGGCGGCGTCGATTTTGGAAACCGGAGCGGAATACGTGACTTCGCTCGACGCGTCCTGCCTGATGAATATCGGCGGTTACGCCGCCCGCGAAGGCCTCCCCTTCAAAACGATTCACATCGCGGAAATCCTCGCCGCCCAAGAAGCCTAAACTCTATTTATTTTCCGATATGAGCTCTCCACTGACACGCTTTAAAGCAGCCGTCGCCGACGCTACGTCCAACGAAGCCCGCCGCGACTTCATTTACAAGGCTCTCGGCGGTTATTATGTTTCCCGCGACAAGAACAAAAACAATTTCCGCGACTGGCAAAAGGCCCGCGAATGCGCGGCGCAGACGAAGTACGAATCGCTGAACAATCTCGCCGAAGAACTCGAAATCTTTTCGAAGAAAATCGAGGGACGCGGCGGCCACGTTTTCTTTGCATCGACGCCGAGCGAAGCACGGGAATACATCCTGAAAGTCGCCCGCGACAACGGAGTCAAAAAGATTATCAAGTCGAAGTGCATGACCTCGGAGGAAATCCACCTCAACGACGCGCTGGAAGCCGCGGGTACGGAGGTCGTCGAAAGCGACTTGGGCGAATTCATTCAGCAGCTGCGCAAGGAGCCGCCGTTCCACTTCGTTTTCCCGTGCATGCACGTCAAGCGCGACGAAATTAACACGCTCTTCCAGGAAAACATCCGTTCCCGCGATACGAATAATCCGGCGGAGCTGACGATGATTGCCCGCGAATACCTGCGCCAGAAGTACATCGATGCCGACATGGGCATCACGGGCGCAAACTTCATCGTCGCCCGCGACGGGATGATTTCGGTGACGGAAAACGAAGGCAACTCCCGCCTTTCCGCCGCAATGCCGAAGATTCACCTCGTGCTTGTCGGCATTGAAAAGGTCGTTCCGCGCCTCGAAGATCTCGCACTCTTTCTGCCGATGCTTGCCACCGCGGGCGCCGGCCAACCGCTCACGGGCTACAACACGCAATACGCGGGACCGCGCACGGCAGAAAATCCCGACGGTCCGGAACAATTCCACGTCGTGCTTTTGGACAACAACCGTACGCAATTGCTTGCGGATGCGGAACACCGCGATGCGCTCCACTGCATGCGTTGCGGTGCCTGCCTGAATGTTTGCCCGGTCTTCAAGAACATCGGCGGGCTCAGCTACGGCACGACCTATCAGGGCCCGATCGGCTCGCTCATCACGCCGCACCTGCGCGGCACGAAGAACTGGCAACACCTGTCGTATTCCTCGTCGCTTTGCGGAGCCTGCACGCAGGCCTGTCCGGTGAAAATCGACATCCACGACCACCTGCTTGAAAACCGCCGCAATGCCGCAACGCTGGCCCCGAGCATTCTTTGGAAAATGATTTTCTTCGGCTTCAACTTCATCTTCGCACACCCGAAGCTGTACGCATTGACCTTTAAGATTGCTAAAAAAATCAATCCGCTCACAAAGCTGGCCGGCAAAGTTCCGGGCACACTGCTCTACGGTTGGACGGGAACGCGCCAACTCCCCGAACCGCCGAAAAGCTCTTTCCGAGAACGCTTCGCCGAACACAAGAAACAGGATTTGAGCATCCGCTAACCCTTCGCAGACAACGACCATGAACAATCCTTCCAAAGAAAAAGTACTCGCACGTATCCGCGAAGCCCTGCGCCTGCGCGCACCCACGCCCGCACAAATCCACGGCCGCCACGCAGCCACGCCCGTCGCGGAATACACCCGCGATTTCCGCGATGCCATGCCGCCCGCCGGGAGCAACGAAGCCGAGCGCCGCGCCATTTTCGAAGCCAATCTCGACGCGCTCAAAGGCCAATTCGTCGCCTGCAAAACCGTTGCCGATGCCCGAGCCAAACTCGAAGCGCTCTGCGCCGAACGCGGTTGGGCAAAGCTCGCCACACACCGTGCACCGCTCTGCGAAGCCGTCGTCCCCGCAGAAAAATCACCGATCATCACGGATGACGGCTACGACAAAAACGCCCTCGCCGCCGTCGACGCCGGTATTACCGAATGCGAATGCCTCGTCGCCCAAACCGGCAGCGTCATGTTCTCGACGCGAGCCTGCGGCGGGCGCGCACTATCGGTGCTGCCGCCGGTACATATCGTACTCGCCAAGCGCTCGCAGCTCGTGGGCGACCTCAGCGATGCCTACGCGCTCATCCGCGCCAAGTACGGCGACAATCTTCCGGACTGCCTCGGATTCATCACCGGCCCTTCGCGCACGGGCGACATCGAACGCATCCTCGTCCTCGGCGCCCACGGACCGAAAGAACTCTTCGTATTCTTCATCGAAGAATAAAAGCCCCAAAATCCGGAAAAAGCGGGAAGTGCCTCGAGTGCTTCCCGCTTTTTTACTGCCACAAGTCTAAAGCTTGCCATAGATGCTTACACCTCTTAGGATTTACTCTTTAACATTATCCCTCACATGAAAATGCATGCTTATTCTGCCGCAATTGCGGCAATCGCTGTTGCCGGATTTGCCGGTCTTGACGTTCCGTTTACGAGTGTTCCGGTTTGTGCTCAAGAGGCCGTTGCCATCGCAGAGGTCGCGAAGCAATTCACGCCCGAAAACAACCTCGACCTTTCGCTTTCGGGAGAACGTATCATTTACAAGAACCTTCCCGCAGGCGTAACCGCAAAGATTATCGGAACCACCTACGAACAATTGATTCGTTTCGACGGTTCCATCCGCAACCCGATTGCTCCGAAGACAACGAAAGTCACCTTTGAACTCACCGATGCTTCCGGCCAAAAAGCCGTAACGCCGACGTTCGAAATCAACGTCCCGATGGATAGAGCTATCGTGATGGAACTGATGAAGGACACGGCACGCAATCCGAAGCCGATGGTCGTTCCCGCCCTTCAGGAGTGGCTCGGCGACTCCGGCACCTTCGTTCCGGATGAAGACTTTGCGATTTTGCTTTCCGACCGCTACGCCGATGTCGGCGACCCCATGTTGAGTGAGCGCGTCAAGCTCTTTGCACGCGAACTCTCGGAAATTTTCGGTCGCGAAATTCCGGTCCTTTCGAAGAAGCGTCCGGGCAAGAAGGACATCACCATCGGTCTCGGTTCACCCGAAGGCCTCGGACACCTCGGCAAAGAAGGCTACATGCTCTTCTCCCGCGAAAGCGGACTCAGCGTTCTCGCATCCGATCCGCTCGGTGCTTTCTGGGGCACGCGTACCATCCTCCAGGTCTTCAAGCAGCACAACAACACCTTCCCGTGCGGGCAGGCTGTCGACTACCCGCAGTACCCGTTGCGCGGCTTCATGCACGACCTCGGACGCAAGCCGGTCTCGCTCAAGACCGTTAAGGACGTCCTCAAGACGATGGCGTACTACAAGATGAACGACTACCACCTGCATCTGAATGACAACTACATTTGGATGTATAACTACACGCGCATCCCGAACGGACAAAACGCAACGGCTGAACAGAAAAAAGCCGCCTGCGAAGAAGTTCTCAAAGCGGCTCCGACGGCTTTCCGCCTCGAATCCGACGTCCCGGGTCTCACGGCAACCGACCTCCACTACACGAAGCGCGAATTCGGTAAGCTCATCGACGATGCCAAGCTTTACGGCGTAACCATCGTTCCCGAATTCGACGTTCCGGGCCACGCCATGAGCTTCGTCCGCGTCCGCCCCGACCTGATGTATCGCGGCAAGGTCACGAAGGCGCACGATGTCGAACGCACCGCCATGCTCGACGCCTCCGACGACATTTACGACAAGAAAACGGGCAAAACCTACCGCGAAGAAACGCTCGATTTCGTAAAATCCGTTTTCGACGAATACCTCGTAGGTAAAGACGACGAAGACCCCGTCTTCCGCACGCCGATCATCCACTTCGGTACGGACGAATACTACGGCGACCCCGAAGATTACCGCGCCTTTGCCGATGCGATGATCAAGTACATTAAGGAACGCGGCTACACCCCGCGCCTCTGGGGCAGCCTCTCCGTCAAGCGCGGCAACACGCCCGTGGACGGCACCGGAGCCCAGATCAACATCTGGAATCACGGCTGGCAAAATCCGCGCCTCGCGCTCGAGCACAACTTCGATCTCGTCAACATCATCGACGTTTGGTCCTACATCGTGCCGAACGGCAAGGGCAACCGCGGCGGCTACGGCGACCTGCTCGACCTCAACTTCCTCTATTCCCAAAACTGGCATCCGCACAAAATGTCCAACGCCGAAGAAGTCATCCCGGGCTACCCGAAGATGCTCGGCGCCTCCTGGGCAGTTTGGAACGACAACTCCTTCCGCGGCGACACGGGTCTGACGGACTACGATCTGTTTGACCGTATCCGCCAAAGCTGCGCCGTCTTTGCGGAAAAAACCTGGAACACCGGTGAAGACGCCAGCTTCCGCGACTTCCAGAAGCTCGTAAAGGCCGTCTCCTACGCCCCGCTTTCGAACCCGGAATACGTTGTTCCCGTGATCCGTAGCTGCGAAGACGGAGACGTCCTCTTTGAGATGGACAACACGGCCAAGGGCAAGGCCATCAAGACGGGTGTTAACGGCATTGCTCCGGACTACGTCGCGACGGTCCACGTCACCCGCACAACCGGCAGCAAGAAGCCGAAAGTGCTCTTCAGCGGTCCGTCCGGCAAGATTTATGCCGTCCAGAAGGAAACCGGCAAGGTCGGTATCACCTGCGACACTTGGGATTATTCCTTTGACTACACGCTTCCGGTCGGTCGCCAAGTCGAATTGACCTTCGTTGCGGAAAAGCGCACGCTCACGCTCTACGCCGACGGCAAGAAGATCGGTTCGCCGGTCCGCCACAAATTCCCGGAATCGCACAAATACTCGAGCTTTGTCTTCCCGCTCGCCGTTATCGGCGGCTCCGGTCTCGACGTCAACTCCGTAAAGCTGGTCCGCCCGTACAAGCCGGGCTTGGCCAATGTCGTTGCCGAAGACCAGATTGCCGATGTCACCGCCAGCAGCGAACACGGCCGGGGTGCCGACGGCGATGCCTCCGCCCTTTGGGATCGCGATGAAACGACGTATTGGCACAGCAAATACTCGCCGACGAAGGACAATCCGCCCTTTGAAATCGTCGTCACGCTGAAGAAGCCGCTCGCGCTCGAAGCCCTTGCCTTCCTCCCGCGCCCGTCCGGCGGCAACGGCAATGTCAAGCACGCCAAGCTCTACGCCCGTGTTAACGGCGAATGGAAACAGGTCGGCAACGAGTTCAAGAGCGACGGAGCTTCCGACGAACTCCAGACCATCGCCTTCCCGGCCTGCACGACGGACGCGCTCAAGCTCGTCGTTCTCGACGGCGTCAGCGGCTTCGGCTCCATCGCGGAACTCTATCCGCTGATGAAAAAATAAGTCCGTTTAACGGCTTTCCGACAAAGCGTTCCCGCATTTTTACGCGGGAACGCTTTTTATTTGGATTTTTCGCATAAAATCAGGCGTGTTTTTGTTTTCGGCGCTTGCGTTCCCGCCGCTTTTGTCAAAGATTTTCCGCATGAAAACTGAACTCATTCTCGCGGTCGATCTCGAAGACAAAGACATTGCCAAAAAATTTCTTACGCCGCTCGCCGGAAAGCTTCCTTGGGTTAAGCTCGGGCTCCAGCTCTTCACGAAATACGGTCCGTCCATCGTCGATGAATTCGCGGATTTGGGTTTCAAAGTTTTCCTCGATTTGAAGCTGCACGACATTCCGAATACGGTCGCCAGCGCGATTAAGAGCCTGAAGGGGCGTCCCTGTGACCTGCTTACGATTCACACGCTCGGCGGCAACGCCATGATGGCCCGCGCCGTCGAAACCGCCGCCGAAGTCCTCCCGCAGACGCGCCTGCTCGGCGTGACCGTCCTCACCTCGATGGACGAAGCTCAGCTCGGCGGAATCGGGATTGCGCGCTCGCCCTTGGAACAGGTGGAAACGCTGGCTAAACTCGCCGTCGCATCCGGCATGAAGGGCCTCGTTTGCTCGCCGCTGGAACTGCCGACCCTACGTAGTTTCCTCGGCGAAGATATTGCCTTGGTAACGCCGGGCATCCGCCCCGCAACGGCCAGCTTGGACGACCAGAGCCGCATCATGACGCCGGCGGACGCCGCCCGCGCGGGTGCCAGCTACATTGTCGTCGGCCGCCCGATTCTGAAGGCCGAAGCCCCTGCCGCCGCCGCAATCGCCATCGAAGCGGAACTGCGCAGCGTCAACTAAGCCCTTTTCGACAACGCCTTCCCCGCCGCTCTCAAATGTTTTCAAACAGCACACGTCCCGACCGGCAACTGAAGCCCACCGACTTGCGCGGAATTCTGAAGTATGTTCCGATGTTCCGCGAACACACTTTCGTCATCGCCATTGACGGGAGCATCGTCGAGCATGAAAACTTCCAAAATCTGATTTTGGACATTGCGGTCTTACGCAGTTTGAACATCAACGTCGTTATCGTCCACGGCATCGGCAAGCAGCTCCGCGACATGGCAAAAGCCCAGCGCAAGTCAATCAGCGACGTTTACGGCGAAGGCGTAACGAATGCGACGACGATGGCGCTTGCCCGCGAAGCCGTCGGCCTCGTCTCACAATCCATCATCGAAGGCCTTACGCACGCCAACCTCAAATGCGCGATTACGAACGCGATCCGCGCCACGCAGGTCGGTGTCCTCGACGGCATCGATCAGGAACTGACGGGGAAAGTCGATAAAATTGACGCCGGCCTGATCAAGAGCCTGCTCGCCCAAGGCATTATTCCGCTCGTGACGCCGATTCTCTGCGACCGCGACGGCGTTTCCCTGCGTACGAACAGCGACTCCGTCGCCGCCGATTTGGCCATTGCGCTCGGAGCCTCGAAAATCATTTATTTAACGCCCTTCCCGGGTCTCGTCATCGACGGTGAGCTGAAAGTAAATCTGAACCTCCAGGACTTGGTTGCCGTACTCAAAAACAAAAGCGTCTCGATTGAAGAACGGTTGCGAGGAAAGGCGCTTTTCGCGATTCACGCCCTCGAAAACGGCACCCAACGCGCCCACATCCTCGACGGGCGCACCAACGGCGGGTTGCTCGCGGAAATCTTCGACAAAGTCGGTACCGGCTCGATGATTCACGCCAACGATTACGATTCGATTCGTCCGGCGAAGAAAAAAGACGCACCCGCCATTTACGCCATCACAAAGAATGCCGTTCAGAAAAAGAGCCTCGTCCAGCGCACGCACGCCCATATCGAGGCCCACACGGAAGATTATTTCGTTTACGAAATCGACGGCAGCATTATCGGCTGCGCTTGCCTGCGGAAATTCGAAGACGCTCCGGGTGTCCTCGAAGTGTGTAGTGTTTATGTTCAGCCCTTCTACCAGAACCGCGGCGTCGGGAAAAAACTCATTGCCTACGCGGAATTCATGGCACGGGAACGCGAAGCAAAGTCGCTGATCACCTTCACGACGCAGACCTACGGCTTTTTCAAAAGCGTTTGCGGTTTTGCCGACGCCGAAGCCAAGGATATTCCGCCTTCCCGCTTGGCGGAAACGCATGCCAGCGGAAGAAATTCCAAGGCGCTGATTAAACGATTTTAATTAAGCTCCAGACATCGAACACAAATAAAAACGTTCCCGTCAAAAATCCCACGGGAACGTTTCGTTGTTTAACGCCGCAGCCTTAAGATCTCCTTCTTCGGCGCGACACAACGAGCGTCAACGCGCCCAGACCCGAAAGTAAGCCGAACATCGACGGCTCGGGAATCGCCATTGTCAAATAGAGCGAGTTTCCTTCCACGCTTGTCGACCAGTCACCATTGAAAACGGATCCGTTAAGTAGCAACTCGACGTTTTCAATGCCTCCGATGCCGATTTCATCTTCCGCACGAATAATCGCAATTTTGGCAACATCGCAGAGAAGCGCATCCCTGCTACTAAGCATTGCAGTCGTTTCTGTCGTCGAAACATCGATAATCAGTTTTGCTGTTACGTCAAACGTAATTGACGCTCCCGAATGTACCGTAATCACCGTTGCTTCGGATAAATTCGTTTCAAGCTTCAAAATCGAATCCGAACCAACAGACATTGCTACACCACGTTGCAAATCAAACGTCACACCTTTTTCCAAAGTTACGTTCGCTCCGTCGGCAATTGTCACATTTCCGCCGAACACATTCTCCGCTCCAGTTTTAAACGCGACTGTCGCCTCCGAAATACTGAGTGAACCGCCTGCTTTCGCGTCGATTCCTCCGCCAAACTCATATGTTCCCGTGTCTTGAATCAACATCGATGAAATCGCTTTCACGAGTAAGATATCGTTATTTTTCCACCCTTTACTGTCACTCCCTACCCTGTTTCCGGAAAAAACAATTTTCGTCGTATCGCCTTCGCAAACAAGCGTTGATTCGCCCAAACGAATTGCGCCGCCCTGAGCAGAAGCCGTGTTGTTAAAAAACTGCACATCCCCTGCGAGCGTAAACGTTCCCGCGTCCACGTAAATCGCACCGCCGCGCGCAGCGGAATTTCCGGAAAACGTCACAACCGCCCCCTCCGAAAATGTCAAATAACCTTTATAGGAATTGATTGCGCCTCCGTAAGCTGCCGAATTTCCGCTGAAGGTCGCAATCGTCCCGTCTGTAAATTCCAAGCCGCTGAAGGCGAAAATTGCTCCTCCTGAACTGAACATCGTACTTATCGTCGAATTCGTCACAGCATTGTTCGTAAATTCAACTTTCCCCGCGAGTTCTATCGTATCCGCGAAAATTGCTCCGCCGCCGAAGCTCTGCGTTGCCGAACTCGTAATAGCATTCCCAATAAATTTTGCATTTGTTTCCGACGAAAACGTAACAGCACCGTCTGCGTAAATTGCACCGCCTCCGCTGTTAATCGAAGTTGATCCAATCGCCGAAATAGTGTTGTTTTCGAAGACCAAATCACCAGCAATTGAAACCGTGGCCGAATAAATTGCACCACCTCGCGTATCAACTTTCTGTGTTGCAGTAATTGAATTTCCGGAAAACGTTCCCATGGCCGTCGAATCAAAAGAGACACTAGTTGCAGAAGAAATCGCACCGCCCATTGCCATGTCTTCCATCAATGTATAGCTCACAGCATTACCGGTAAATTCGGTATTTCCAGAAATTGTCGTCGTTCCCGAAGAATAAATTGCACCGCCGCTTCCGTCTTCCACTACATTCTGCGTAAATGTAGATATTCCGCCAAGCAAAACCACAGTTCCGTAAATTGCGCCGCCGAATCTCGCACTGTTTCCGCGAAACAAAAGCCCCGATCCCATATAAGACGAAACATCTCCGTAAATCGCTCCACCTTTTGCCATCGCCGTGTTTCCGGAAAACTCCGTATCCGATCCTTTATAAAACATGAGGGAGGATTCTGCCAAAATTGCGCCACCACTATTATTCGCTGAATTTTTCGAAAACGTATTTTTCGAATTTGATAGAAAAGATAAGCATCCTTCCGCATAAATAGCACCTCCGCTCCAACTTGCCGTGTTTTTTTCAAAATTAAGCGTTCCTGCAAGAGACATAGAAGCAGAACCCAAACAATAAATTGCACCACCGCAACCACTGCTACCACTCGCTGAATTTTGAATAAATTCGACGTTTGACGCGAAAGAAGCAGAAAGCGACTCTTCTACGAAAAGCGCACCTCCCCGACAAGATTCATTCTTTAAAAATATAATTTTTTCCCCAATTATCTCCGTATTGAAATTTAGAATTCTGGAATAGATTGCTCCGGCATAACCGCTCAGCGCTGAATTTTCCTGAAACTTAACATTTCCTGCAAAATCTAAAGTACCCCTTGAGTAAATCGCGCCGCCGTCATCGACAGAGGAATTTCCGGAAAACGTCACTGTCGCTCCAGATTCAATGCTGACATCTCCACGAACAGCGCCTCCGGAGAAATTGGAGGTGGAATTTCCGGAAAACGTCACTATCGATCCGGATTCAATACAGACATTTCCCTCAACAGCGCCACCGGAACTTCCGGAATTTCCGGAAAACGTCGCTGTCGCCCCAGATTCAATACTGACGTTTCCATAAACAGCACCACTGGAATTTCCGGAAAACGTCGCTGTCGCCCCAGCACCAACACTGACGTTTCCATGAACAGCACCGCCGGAATTTCCGGAAAACGTCGCTGTCGCTCCAGCACCACCACTGACGTTTCCATGAACAGCACTACCTTGGTACGTAGAAAAGTTATTCAAGAAGATTGCCTCTGAATTTGGTCCAATAACTAATTCTCCATCAATTGCACGAAGGTTCTCCGAGAAAAAACAATAGGTATTGGAGAGAGACGTTAAACCTGAACAACCACCTCTTTTACCTCCAACAACACTTAAACTGCCTCCGGTACTAAGCAGCACAGCCCCGGAAATTCCATTGCTATTATTGATTATCACAGAGCTACGTTCGCCTATAGTCAAACTTCCATCAATCACCCACGGCACCACAGAAGAACTCGCTGACGTATTACCTTCGAACGTTGCCGCAGAATCTGCCCCCAGCGTTAAACTTCCGTCAAAAATCGTTCCTCGGTTGTTAAAGGCAACAAGAATCGAACCTATTCCGACTGTCGTGTTCCCACGAATGACGCCATTTGTATTTCCGGAAAAGGTTAATTTTGCATTATCACCAAAAGCAATTGTACTTCCATTAATTACGCACGCAGAATTTCCACTTCCAGAGAAAGTAAAGTTGTTTCCAAAATTTGCATTTCCGTAAATTCCCGTTCCCGTATTGTTAGAAAAAGTAAGGGTTGAGTTATCGCCGCCCGTAGCCGAACCATGAATTCCCGCTCCGTTTTGAGCAAATACCAAGTTCGCCCCCGAACCAATCAGAACGCTACCTGAGATTACTCTATCGCACGTGTTCCCAGAAAATGTCATATTAGAATTTTCCAAAAACTCTACATTTCCGGCAATGACAGATGAACTATTGTTCTTAAATCCGGCATTTCCTCCGAGATAAATCATTCCTCCTCCGCTCGAGGAAAAAATATCTCCAGAGGCTCCGGTAAATGCAATTTTATCCAAAATAACTTTCAGAGTTCCGGAAGAAGATTCAAAAAAAGTCGTCTTCCCTGAGAGAGTTCTTACTTCATCACAATCGGAAACAAGCTTCCAATAGCTATCCCGATCAAACGCAATAGTTAGGCTAATCGTGTCGTCGGAATAAAGCTCGGCTTTGTCGCCTTCAGATCCGTTGAGGTAATCCGAAATATCGTTAAGCGAACGTCCTAAGGCGACAGGTGAATCCGAAGTGTCGTAAACGATCACCGGATAACCCTCAATCGTTTCGGCGAAAAGCGACATTCCCGCCGCACACAAAAAAAGAGGAATAAGAGAGAGTGGGGTTTTCATAGCAAATCCAAATGTATATGAAATTCTTTAAGCCTTGAAAGGGGTGTCTGGCTGTTAAAGAGGGCGTTTTCCTCCATCGCACCATGCTTCATAGAGAAGATGATCAAAGATATTTTTCATCTTATTGAAGAAGCCTACTGCTTTTTCGGAGTCTTCTTGAGACCCACTCCGAAGACAGGCCTGAACGATTTTCTGTTGATCTTCTACCAAGGAGTTCCGAAGTGGAAGCATTTGACGGCAAGTTGCATTAACCAAAGATTTCTGTTCGATCGTTAAATCATCCCAAAGACCAACGAGTCCATTCGCTAAAACAGAAATCTGCACATCACAAGAAATACTTATACCCGCGACAGTATCAAAAAAATCTCCAGCGAGAGATTTTAATCCTACCTCAACATTGCGAATTCTTTCGCTGTCTGAATTTACACCAAAATCACAATCAATGATTACAAGCCACGCTCGAGAGCGAAAATCAGCAATCCTGTCGCTCGAAATAAAATTCTCTACTTCCACATCTAGATCTTCCAAAGAAAGGTCTTCCGTTATGTTTAAGTATTTAAACCACGAATCTTGATCTATTATATCTTTAACTTTCATTTTAATATGAATATTGGTGACAATTCTTTCTTTCCGCTTAACCGGGAATTCCAAGAACTCCAAGGCGGAAGAATTCGACGTGAAGCGGCGTTTCGGGGATGTCGTTAGAGGCATTGTCAGAAGCGCGCGTACTCGCGCAAAACTCAGAAATCAAGCTATATAGACCTTGCGCAAAGTCAAGCTCAAATTTTGGAATACGAAAGCTTATGATGTTTGACTTTATGCAATGTCCAAAAGCTCAAAAACGTCCGAGAGGTTTAATTTGTCGATCCCCAAAAAGGTGTTGGAGCTTTATTGTTCATGTCAAAGCATGAAGAATTTTACAGCATTTACTCGAATTGCTGTGATTGAAAAGCTAAACAGGGATTTCGGCTTCAGAATAAATGTTGAAGATGGCGATTTTTTACAAGGCAAGCGCACGGATTTGATGATCCCCGCCGAAAAAAAGCGGAAACTTCCCACCCTCCGCCGTCAAGCGGCTCATGCCCGTGCCCAAAAATCGGAAAGGCAGGCTAAAGCTCGGTATTAGCGATTAAAACCAAGGTTCGGAATGAGGCTTTCGCGATTCATACTGAACGCCAGCCCTGGCAAACAGCCACAAAAAAACTCCGCCCGATTTCGGACGGAGTTTTTTTACACGAATCCCAGGCGAATTATCCCTTGATTTCCTTGTGGAGCGTGCGGCGACGAAGGCTCGGATTGTACTTCATCTTTTCGACTTTCGCCTGCATCGTCTTCTTATTGCGCGTGGTCATGTAGCGCGAAGGATTTTTGCCTTCTTTGCGTGCTTCAGTGCATTCGATAATAACGGTTTCTCGTGGCATGATGTTATGTTTCCTAAAAAGTTTTTAAATGAGTTTCTGATAATGGATTTTTAAGGCGGGGGGCGCAAGCGTAAATTTCACTTACATCTTGAAGTCTTCGCCGAGATAGAATTTACGCGCATCATCGTCGTTAAGAATAACGTCCGAAGCGCCTTCAATCAGGACGGTTCCGCGGTGAATCAGGTACGCGCGGTCCACGATGGAAAGCGTTTCGCGCACATTGTGGTCGGTGATCAGCACGCCGATGCCCTTGTTTTTGAGGTCGATAACGATTTTTTGCACTTCGGCGACGGAAATCGGGTCGACGCCGCTGAAGGGTTCGTCCAAAAGCATGAAGCGCGGCTTCGTGGCCAAGGCACGTGCAATTTCCAAGCGGCGGCGTTCCCCGCCGGAGAGCGTGTACGCGGGTTGCTTGGCAAGGCGCATCAGGCCAAGGTCTTCGAGTTGGGCTTCGCAATACGCCTTGCGCTCGCGCGCGGGCATGCGCAAGGTTTCGACGACGCCCATAACGTTGTCCCAAACGGAGAGCTTGCGGAAAATCGAGGCGTCCTGCGGAAGATAGCCCAAACCGCAACGGGCACGTTGCCACATCGGCATCGCCGTGATATCGTGTCCGTCGAGCAAAACCTTCCCGCGCGTCGCCGGCACCAGACCGACGACCATGTAAAACGTCGTCGTTTTTCCTGCGCCGTTCGGACCGAGCAAGCCGACGACTTCACCGGACTTGAGGCTCAGGCTGACGTCGTGCACCACTTCGCGCTTCCCGTACACCTTTGCCAAACCGCGCGTTTCGACAATACCGGGCGGCGGGGTGTTTGCGTTCTTGGGGGACGGGGTCGTTTTTTCTTCGGTCTCGCTTGTCATGATGTTTGCAATAATTTACCGCGCGACCCGCTCTCGAGCAAGGAAAGAAACGGAGAGCGGAGGACTTGCGCTAACACAAAAATCCGGGACGGGCAGGCACGGCTTTCAGGAGGGCGTTGGCTTCGGGGTCGTTTTTAAACAGCCCGCGAGCGCCGTCCCATTCGAGCCGTCGATTGAGTTGCTGGGCAATTACGCCGAGCAGGACGATTTCCGTGAGCGGTGCCGCGTAATCAAAGCCGGAGACGGCGGTTTTTCCCGCCTGAATCGACTCGACCCAATTGCGGTAAATATTGCCGCGAATGCGCGGATACTTCTTGGGCGGCGGGTTGGCGCGAATGGTGTCATAGTCGCGCAACAAGCGCATGGTCTCCCCGGAAGAGCCGAGCATCATCGTATTTTTTTCTCCGTAAATAATGCTCCCGCCAATGCCGTTCGGGAAAGGCACGTTTGCGGGCAAATCCTCCGGACGCGGCGGCATGCGGTTGCCGTCATACCAAACCAATTTAATCGGCCCGCGGCGTTCGTTGCCGGGGAAATGGTAGGTAACCTTGGACGCAACGGGAAACGATAGCGGCGTAACGGTCGGCGCTTCGGCTTCAATCGATTCCGGGGCTCCCAAATCAAAGATGAAATACGCCGGATTCAGAATATGTTGCGCCATGTCGCCGAGCGCGCCGGTGCCGTATTCGATCCAGCCGCGCCAATTCGTCGGCGCAATAGCCTTGGAGTAAGGACGTTCACGCGAAGCCCCGAGCCAGACATTCCAATCCAAGGTCGTCGGGCACGGATCCGCCACGGCCGGTTCGCTCATGCCCTGCGGCCAAGTCGGTCGATTCGTCCACGCGTGAATTTCCCGCACCTCGCCGAGGATTCCCGCTTCGTACCATTCCTTTGCACTTCGAATATGCTGAGAGGCCGCGCCCTGATTGCCGGCCTGCGTCACGATTCCGGCCTCGGCGGCCGCGCGCGCCAAGCGACGCATCTGGTCAATTGTACGGCAAACCGGTTTCTCGACAAAAATATGTTTTTTCCGCATCACGGCTTCCATCGCCACGGCGAAGTGCGAATGGTCCGGCGTTGCAACCACGGCGCCGTCGATGCGCTCACGCGCGTTATCAAAAACCTTACGATAATCGGAAAAGGTTTCCGCCTCCGGGCAATTCAGTTTCTTGAGCAAGCGCTGAGCCCGCACGCAGCGGCGCGAATCCGGATCGCACAAGGCGACGACGCGCACACCCTTGACGTGGAGCAAGGCTTCGAGGTCGGCCATTCCCATGACGCCCAAGCCGAAAAACGCCAGATTGAGCGTCTTTTTCTTCGGAGTTTCCGGGGCTTTTTTCTCCTCGGGAGCCGGCAGCCAATGGCTACACCCGCCGACCAAAAGCGTTCCCGCCGTCAGCGCGGCACCGATTTTCAAAAATTCGCGTCGAGTTTGCATGGGGTAATTTAATTTTAATTTCGAAGTTTAAAGCAAGTCTATCGTTTTACAATGCCCACCCACCAGGGTTCAACGGGATTGTGAACGCCGCAGGTGAAGATATCCGCGCAATCGCGCAAGCCGTCGAGCCAAGCGTTGACGCATTCGGATTCCGCAAAGCCGCCGGGATGCCGCGTATAGACGGTCAGCGAAATAAAACCGCCGGGAGCAAGCAATCTCCAAGCCGCATCGAGCGCGGGCAGCGTCGTCGCCGCGGAGGTCGTCACGGCATGGTCGCTTTTGGGAAGGTATCCGAGATTGAAAAAAACGGCACGGGTCTTCCCCGCCCAAGTTTCACCGAGCACCTCCGCCATTTTCTCGTGGCCGCAAAGATGCAGTTCGACTTGCGCGGCACAGGCGTTTTTCTCAAGGCGCACTCGCGTTGCTTCGATGGCCTCCGCCTGCACGTCAAAAGCCGCCACCCGCCCGTGCATTCCCGCAATCTGTGCAAGAAAAAGCGTGTCGTGCCCGTTTCCGGCAGTCGCATCAACGGCTAAAAAAGGCATCTCGCCCAAGCGTACCCGGGCGAAATCGTGTGCCTGCGCGACGAGATTAATCTTCATCGGGAAGCTCCGACGCCCTACTCTTTCGGAGCCCGGGCGCTACGGTCCTGCTTGGGTTTGCCGACGAAATCGAATTTCACGGGCACGCCGCCGAGATCGAAGGCCGCGTAGAACTTCGAAATCAGGTAGCGCTCGTAAGCGTCATCGAGCTTTTCTTCCGAGTTACAGAAGAGGCGAATGCGCAACGGCTTATTCCCCGTCTGTACCGCGTAATAACACTTGAAGCGGCGTCCGCTGACCATGCGCGGCGGCTGAATTTCCATCGCGTCGTGAATGGCACGGTTGATTTGTCCCGTCGGCAATTGAACATTCATGCGAGCGTACAATTCGATGGCTTCCGCCAACATCGTTTGGACGCGATAGCCTTCCTTGGCGGAAGTAAAGAGAATCTTGGATCCGGGCAGGAAGAAAAGCTCCTTGTTGACCGCCGCAACGAAAGCGCGACGGAAATCCTCTTCCGTCTCGTAGCCGCCGACAGGCGTTCCCGCCGCAAAGTGCTTGCGCGCCAAGTCCCATTTGTTGACGACCACGACCAAACCCGTCCCGAGCTTAACGAGTTGTCCCGCAAGCTGCTTGTCAAGACGCGTCACCCCCGTTTCGGCATCGATGACCAGGAAGCAGACATCGGCGCGCTGCATCGCATCGTCCGTGCGCAACGCCGAAAAATATTCCAAGGTGTCAAATTTGTTCTTTGCGCGCTTCCCCGCCGTATCGACGAGTTCAAAATGCGTGACATTGCCGTTTTTATCCGTGTAATCCAAGCGCGTCTTAATCGGATCGCGCGTCGTACCCGCAACATCACTGACGATGAGGCGCGATTCCTTCAGCAGGCAGTTGCCGAGCGAGCTTTTCCCGACATTCGGGCGGCCGGCGAGGCAAATACGAATCGGCTCCGGCTCGCGCTGCGCGGGAGTAGCTTCCTCCGCCGGCACGGGCTTGCCGAGCTTCTCGATGATAGCCTGACGCAAGAAGTCCAAACCGCGATTGTGTTCGGCGGAAATCAGAATCGGCGTTCCGAAGCCGAGCTTGAAAAAATCGCCCTGCTCCATCTTGCGTTCGTCGTTATCTACTTTGTTAACGACGAGCAAAACCTGCTTGTCGTAGCGGCGCAGGCGGGCGGCGACTTCGAGGTCGAGCGGCGTGCACCCCTGAGAAACGTCGGTGACGAGCAAAATCAGTTCCGCCGCCTGAATCGCGAAGGAAACCTGTTCCTCCACGGCATCGGCAATGACTTTCGGCGTCGCCTTTTCCGTGAAAAGCCCAATCCCGCCGGTATCCATCAGCAGGTAATCATCCGCAGGAACGCGTTCGGTAATCAAATCGCGCGTCACACCGGGCATGTCGTGCACGATGGAAACGCGCCGCCCGACGAGACGGTTAAACAAACGGCTCTTGCCGACATTGGGGCGCCCGACGATGGCGACACTCCGCGAAATTTCATTCTGTTTTGCCATGTGAATTAAATCTTCGGCGTAGTCTCGCAAATTATCGGGCGGGAATCAACCCTGCGAAAAAATAAGTCCAAAGGCGGAGCAGACCGAATCCGTCAGAAAATGCGTGCAAAAAACACAAGAAGCCGTAAACTCCGCGGCTGATATTAAAATAGGGAACAACGCCCGGAAAATCGTTCGCTAATTTTCTCGCGAAACGAACTTGACGAATTGCAAACCGAAGCGTATCGTTTCACTTTAAATTTTTTAACAACCTTTTTTATTCAAAGTCATGGGACAACCGAAACGCAAACAGTCCAAACGCCGCAGCGCCCTCCGCCGCGGAGCCAATCAATACAAAGCACCGCTCCTCTCCAAGGATCCGGTGGACGGAACGGCTTGCCTTCCGCACCGCGTGAACCCGACCACGGGTATGTACCGCGGACGTAAGGTCGTCGACGTCGAAATCTAAATTTGTCCTTAGGGACATTTTTGTCTGTCTTAGTTTCCGCAAAAAGGGTAAGCTTTTTCCCATCGATGGACGCTGAGACACATTCATATCGCATTGCCGTTGACTGCATGGGCGGGGACAAAGGTCCCGCAGAAGTCGTCCATGCCGTCGCCTTGGCATTAGAAAAGCTTGAAGCATCGGATAAACTGATTCTCGTAGGACAGGAGCCGGTGCTCTCGCCGTTGTTGCGCTTGGCGGGTCTGCACACCAACCCGAACATCGAAGTACGCCACGCTCCGGACGCCATTACGATGACCGACAAGCCGATGCAGGCACTCAAATCGAAGAAAAACGCTTCGATGATTGTCGCATTCGAGATGCTTAAGGCCGGAGAAGTGGACGCCGTCGTTTCCACCGGAAACACGAAGGTCCTCGTCGGTGCCGGAACGATTAAGGTGCGCATGATGCCCGGTTGCCAACGCCCGGCACTGACGGCGATTCTCCCGCGCAAATCGGGATTCACGATTATGGTGGACGTGGGCGCTAATCCGGAAACGACGCCGGAACAGCTCGTCCACAATTCCGTCCTCGGCGCGCTTTACTCGATTGCCATGCTTTCCACGGAAAAACCGCGCGTCGGTCTCCTGACCGTCGGAACGGAAGAAGGCAAAGGCGGAGAACGCATCAACAAAACCAACGCCTACCTGAAAGAACTGTCCAAGCGATTGAACTGGTTCGAATACGCAGGTCCGGTAGAAGGCTTTGACGTTTTCCAAGGCGACGTCGACGTGATTGTCACCGACGGCTTTACGGGCAATATCGTACTGAAGTCCGTCGAAGGCCTCGTCCATATGATTAAGGAGTTGCTCTCCGGAAAGGTGAAGCAGAATCCGATTTACATTTTCGGCATCCTCTTGCTCTATCCGCTTCTGAAGGCTGTCAAAGGCCAGTTGCGTCCGGAAAAATTCGGCGGAGCGCCGCTGCTCGGACTGAACGGCATGGTTATCAAAGGCCACGGCTCCAGCAACCGCTACGGCACCAGCGCCGCCATCCTCATGGCCCGCAACGCCCTGAAAAGCGGTGTCAGCTCCCGCGCCCCGGAAGCCCTCTCTGAGGTCAATATGCTCCTCGAAGAAATCAAAGAGGAAATGGCCCAGTAAGCGTTTTGACGCGATAAAACCCGACAGGTTTACACTTGTCGGGTTTTTATTTTACCCAATCTACACGACAGTAGCGCCGTTTTCAAAATTGACTGTGACACGGGAACGTGGGAGAATCTTGCAACACTATGGGCAACTCCACCAACACCCCTTCCCTCCCCGTCGTACCCAGGAAATTCATGACAGCATTCATCATGCTCGTCTCCTGCTTTGCGCTGTGGGGCCTGCTTAACAACATGACGGACAATTTGGTTCCGGCATTTAAAAACATCTTTTCCATCCCGCAGGAAAAGTCCGCGCTCGTGCAAGTCGCGTTTTACGGTGCCTATGCCGTGCTGGCGATTTTCGCATCGATTCTGATTGAGGAATTTTCCTACAAGAAAGGCGTTCTGATTGGTCTCGGCGTTTATATTCTCGGCGCGCTGATGTACATCCCTGCGTGTATTGCACAGAGCTTCGATATTTACTTCATCGCGATTTTCGTCGTTGCCGGCGGCTGCTCGCTTTTGGAAACGACCTGTAATCCCTACGTGCTTTCGATGGGCGCACCGGAGACCGCTGTGCGGCGCTTGAATTTTGCTCAAGCCTTTAATCCGGTCGGCTCGATTGCCGGAATTTTGCTCGCCCAGCAATTTATTCTTTCGAATCTGAATCCGGCGACGGCGGACGAACGCGCCGTCATGCCTGCCGATCAGCTCAAGGAAATCGTCCACCACGAATTGTTCTGGGTTTGCGCCCCGTATGTCGGTCTTTGCGGGATCGCATTCCTGATTTGGCTCTTTTTCCTCTTCCTTAAGGACGACAAAAAGCCGGCGACGGCTGACGCTCCGGCGGCAACGCAGGGCGGCGGCATGCGTGTCTTTGTCGCTCTGCTCTTCAGCGTCGTTCCGCTGACGGTGCTGTATTTCCTCTTCCCGGAAATGAATAAGGTCGTTTGGGTCCTTTGCGGTACGCTCGGTCCGGTTGTTTACATTTGCCTCGTTAAAAACTACCGCGAAATGTTGCTCGCGCTCCTGTCGAAACCGCGCTACTGGTGCGGCGTCATCGCGCAGTTCTTCTATGTCGGCGTGCAAATTGCGGCGTGGACCTACCTCAATGTTTACTGCTGTAAGGAACTTGGCGTAACGCCGGCAACGGCGGCTTCGTACTACCTGATTTCGCTCGTGCTCTTCATCGCCTGCCGCTGGGTCGCGACCTACTTCATGAAGCAATTTAACCCGGCAATGATGATGGCGCTCTTTGCCACCGCCGCAATTGCCTGCTGCGCGGGTGTCATGTACCTGCCCTCGGATGTTCTTTTCACGATCGGCGGCCTGGACTTCACGGCGAATGTGCTTTGCCTCATCGCCATGTCCGGTTGCATGTCGCTGATGTTCCCGACGATTTACGGGATTGCCCTCGGCGGCTTGGACGAAAAAATTGTCAAGCTCGGTGCGGCCGGCCTCATCATGGCCATTCTCGGCGGAGCCCTGATTACGCCGTGGATGGCAGGCGTGCTCGGCGACGCAGACTCGATGTGGGTCTCCCTCGTTTCCTGCTACGACAACACCTGGGACACGAACCTCGGCACCTCCTCCGCCGCCGTTCGCGCCTCGTTCGTCGTTCCCGCAATCTGCTTTGCGGTTGTTCTCGCTTACAGCCTGATTTTCAGCAAAAAAGAATCCTAAAAGGAATGTGATAACAAAGCTTATTCCTTAATCCCCAATAAACAATGATTACCACTACAACACCCTCAATTGAAGGAAAGACTATAACCGCCTACCACGGCATCGTATTCGGAGAAGTTGTTTTGGGCATGAACGTGTTCAAAGACTTTTTTGCCGGAATGCGTGACTTTTTCGGCGGACGCAGTAACACCTACGAAAAGGGGCTTGCCGATGCACGCGTTCAATGTCTTGCGGAACTCGAGCAACGAGCCGCCCAATTGGGCGCGAATGCTGTTGTCAGTATAGACTTTGACTACGAGGTACTGGGACAAAACAATGGTATGCTCATGGTTACAGCTAGCGGAACCGCCGTCACAATCGCTTAAAAGCTCCCTCCTTTCACCAATTACCAATTATGAAATACGACACATTACCCACCATCGGAATTCGTCCGACGATTGACGGCCGCCGCCTCGGTGTCCGCGAATCGCTCGAAGACCAAACCATGAACATGGCGAAAGCCGCTGCCGCACTCATCGAAGCGAACGTTACGCACGCGAACGGACAACCGGTGAAGTGCGTTATCGCCGACACCTGCATCGGCGGACCGGCCGAAGCTGCCGCCGCGAACCAGAAGTTCCGCGAAAACAACGTCGGTTGCTCGCTCACCGTTACCCCGTGCTGGTGCTACATCACGGAAACCTTTGAAACGGACGCGACGATCCCGAAGGCAATTTGGGGCTTCAACGGCACGGAACGCCCGGGCGCCGTTTACCTCGCTGCCGCACTCGCCGGCTACGCTCAGAAGGGCGTTCCCGCGTTCTCGATCTATGGCCACGACGTTCAGGACGCGGATGACACTTCGATTCCGGAAGATGTCGCCGAAAAGATTCTTCGCTTCGCACGCGCAGGCTTGGCCGTTGCCACGCTCCGCGGAAAGGGCTACCTCTCCATCGGCGGTTGCTCGATGGGTATCGCCGGCTCGATTCTCGACCACTCGTTCTGGGAAAGCTACCTCGGCATGCGCGTCCAGACCGTCGACATGACGGAAGTCCGCCGCCGCATGGATCTCGAAATCTACGACAAAAAGGAATTCGAGCTCGCCATGGAATGGGCTAAGAAGTACGTCAAAATCGGCCCGGATCGCAATCGCCCCGACCTCGTTCTCTCTCCGGAAGAAAAGGAACGCACTCTGCGTGAATCGATTCTCATGACGATTATCTTCCGCGACATGATGCACGGCAACCCGCACCTGAAGACCATCGACCGCGAAGAAGAAGGACTCGGCTTCAACGCCATCTGCGGCGGTTTCCAAGGTCAACGCCACTGGACGGACTATTACCCGAACGGCGACATGGCGGAATCCCTCCTGAACAGCACCTTCGACTGGAACGGACCGCGCGAAGCCATCCCGTTTGCCACGGAAAATGACGCGATGAACGGTATCTGCCAGCTTCTCCTTCACCAGCTCACGGGCCGTGCCGCCTGCTTCTCCGACATTCGTACCTATTGGTCGCCTGCCGCTGTTAAGCGTGTTTCCGGCTACACGATGGAAGGTCTCGCCAAGAACGGTATTATCCACCTCATCAACTCCGGTTCGACCGCTCTCGACGGCAACATGCACGCTACCGACGTTGACGGCAAGCCGATCATGAAGAAGACCGGCGAAACCACTTGGCAGGACATCGACGCCATGATGGCTGCCGCCGAATGGTGCCCGGCGAACCGTGAATACTTCCGCGGCGGAGGATACTCGCTCCACTTCGTTTCCAAGGGCGACGTACCGATCACGATGATCCGCATGAACCTCGTCAAGGGACAAGGTCCGGTCCTCGTCGTCGTCGAAGGTCACACCTGCACGCTTCCGGAAGAAGTGAACAAGGTCCTCGATGACCGCACCGACCCGGGATGGCCGACGACCTGGTTCGCCCCGATTCTCACGGGCAAGGGTGCGTTCACGGATGTCTATTCCGTTATGGCGAACATGGGCGCCAACCACGGCGCATGGACGTACGGACACATCGGCGCAGACATCCTCACGCTGGCATCGATGCTCCGCATCCCGGTTTACGCGCACAACGTTGCCGAAGACAAGATCTACCGCCCGGCGGCTTGGAATCTCTTCGGTACGGACAATTCCGAAGGTGCCGACTTCCGCGCTTGCGCGAACTTCGGTCCGATCTACGGAAAATACTAATTCCTATTTTTCGTAAAACAAAATCCCGTCACCCTCCGGTGGCGGGATTTTTATTGGAGCAACGAACGCTCCCTCCAAAAGCAGTTTTGGCATAATATCTGCAATACATTCCGCCGAAATGAATAATGCAGACAATTTTACTCCCCGAGCCAAGAAAGTGATGGAACTGGCAGTCGCCGAAGCGCGCCGTTTCCGTCACAATTACATCGGGACAGAACACATTCTGCTGGGGTTGCTGACCCTCGGACAGGGCGTCGCCATCAACGTCCTCGTTCACCTCGGAGCCAATGCCGACAACATCCGCAAGTTTATCGAAGAACACATCGGTATGGGACCGGAAGACATCCCGTTCCCGGAACAGGTCCCGCTGACCGCTCGTGCCAAAAACGTCCTCGACTTGGCTCAAAAACAGGCCAAATCCCTCGGGCACAATTACCTTGGCACAGAGCACATCTTATTGGGGCTGTTGGCCGAAGGCGCCTCCGTCGCCGCCCAGATGTTGCAAAAACAGGGCATCAGCCTCGAAAAAGCCCGCAATCAAATTTTGTCCGAGCTTAACGCTCCCGATACCGGGAAGCAGGAAGGCACACCGAAAAAAGCGGACCCACAGGACAACACAGAGCTCCCGGACTTCGACGAAATTTTCGGGAAAATGGAAGGCCATGAGTCCGACGACACACATTCGGGCAAAGATCCCTTGGAGGGCGGCACTCGTCGCCAGGAAAAAATGACGGCGCTCAAAGCCTTCGGACGCGACCTCACGGAAATTGCGCGCAAGGGTGAAGTCGACCCCGTCATCGGACGTACCTCGGAAATCCGCCGCGTCATCCAAATTCTTTGCCGTCGCACGAAAAACAATCCCGTTTTGCTCGGGGAGGCCGGCGTCGGGAAAACCGCCATCGTCGAAGGGCTCGCCCAAGCAATCGCCTCGGGAACCGTCCCTGAAATTCTCGCGGGGAAGCGCCTAATCGCGCTCGACCTTGCCCTGATGATTGCAGGCACGAAATACCGCGGACAATTCGAAGAGCGTATCAAGCTCGTCATGGACGAAATCAAACGTGCCAAAAACGTCATTCTGTTCATCGACGAGCTCCATACGATTATCGGAGCCGGCGGCGCGGAAGGTTCGATGGATGCGGCGAATATTCTCAAGCCCGCCCTTTCCCGCGGCGAAGTCCAGTGCATCGGCGCCACCACGCTTTCCGAATACCGCAAATCCGTCGAAAAAGACCCGGCGCTCGAACGCCGCTTCCAAAGCGTCAAGGTCGAACCGCCGTCCGTCGAAGACTCCGTGCGCATCCTTCAGGGAATTGCCTCGAAGTACGAAGCGCACCACCGCTGCCGCTACACGCCGGAAGCCATCGTCTCCGCCGTACGTTATTCCGACCGCTATGTGACGGAGCGCAATCTGCCGGACAAAGCCATCGACATTCTCGATGAAGCCGGTTCCCGCGTACGCATCGACTCGTTCGACCCGCCCGCACAAATCGAAGCTCTCGAAGCGCAGATTCGCGAGGTCGTCGCCGAGAAAAAAGCAGCCTCGGATGCCCAACGCTACGAGGATGCGGCCACTCTTTACGAAAAGGAAAAACTGCTTTGCGCCAAGCGCGATAATGCCATTGAAGACTGGCGCGAACAGCGCGAAAAGCTCTGCACGCCCGTCACCGAAGAACACATTCTTCGCGTCGTTTCCGATTGGACCGGTATTCCGCTTTCGCGCATGGAAAAATCCGAAGCGCAAAAACTGCTGGAACTCGAAAAGGATTTACAGCGCTCCGTCATCGCGCAAGACGAGGCCTGCACGGTCATCGCCCGCGCCCTGCGCCGCTCCCGCGCCGATCTGAAAGATCCTCGCCGCCCGATCGGGTCCTTCCTCTTCCTCGGACCGACCGGCGTCGGGAAAACGCTTTTAGCCAAAACGCTCGCCGAAAAGATGTTCGGCCAGCAGGATGCCCTCATCCAAATCGACATGTCCGAGTACATGGAAAAGCACACGGTCTCCCGCCTCGTCGGATCGCCGCCCGGCTACGTCGGCTACGAAGAAGGCGGCATGCTCACCGAAGCCGTGCGCCGCAAGCCCTACTCCGTCGTCCTCTTCGACGAAATCGAAAAGGCGCATCCGGACGTCATTCAATTGCTCCTGCAGGTTCTGGAAGACGGACGTCTCACCGATTCGCTCGGACGCACCGTAAATTTCCGCAATACGATTCTGATTATGACCTCGAATGTCGGCGCGGACGTACTTCAGAAAAACACGGCGATGGGCTTTGACACCGGGCTCGACGCAGAGGCCGATTTTGAAAAAACGAAATCACGTCTCGGCGACGAACTGAAGCGTGCCTTCAAGCCGGAATTTCTGAACCGCCTTACGGAAACCGTCTTCTTCCGCCCGCTTTCGAAGCAAAACATGCACGCGATTCTTGCACTGGAAATTGATAAAGTTTCCAAGCGTCTCGCCGCACGCGGCATCCGCCTCACGCTCACGGACAAAGCCGCCGACTATCTCGTCGATGTCGGCTACGACGAAAAATTCGGGGCGCGCCCGCTGCGCCGTAGCGTCGAACGCCACTTGGAAGATCCGCTCGCCGAAGAAATTCTCCGCAACGGGGAAGGCTTCTCCGGAGCGTTGCATATCGATTCCGACGGGAAATCGCTCGCGTTCTCGTATCCGAAAAGCAACGACACGTCTGCGTCTCCGGAGCAATCCTCTGCTCCGCGTCCGCGAAAACAAGCCGCCCCGCGTTCCCGCAGCAAGGCTCCGGAACGCACGCCGCGCACCAAGCGCAAAACGTCCGCACCAACCTCGCGCCGTCCCCGAAAATCCAAATAATTTCAGCAATGAACCCTATCCTTCCCGTCGCTCCCGAAAAGGCTTACCGCCTCCTGAACCTCGGCGCTACAACGCTCGTGTCTGCCTCCGCAGACGGCGTCGCCGATGTCATGCCGGCCGCTTGGTCCATGCCCTTGGACTTTGCGCCGTTTAAGGCTGGCGTTGTCGTGGACTCCTCACACTTCACGCGTAAGCTGATTGATGCGAGCGGCTATTTCTCGTTACAGATTCCGACGGCAGGCATCGCGAAAGAGACACTCGCGCTGGGGTCCGTCAGTAAAAACGATGCTCCCGACAAGCTCGAAAAGAGCGGGGCCGAGTTTTTCCGCATGGACGGTTACGCGCTTCCGCTGGTCAAAGGCTGCGCGGCTTGGATGATTTTCAAGGTCATTCCCGAAGCACACAACGAAAAGCATTACGATTTGATTTTCGGCGAATGCGTCGCTGCTTGGGCGGACAAACGCGTTTTTGAAAACGGGCATTGGCAATTTGAAAAAGCTCCCGCCGAGCTGCGTACGCTTCACTATGTTGCGGGCGGCCATTTCTACACCATCGGCGAAGCCCTCCACGTTTCCGCCGAATAAATTAACGGTAGTAAAACGAAATCGTGGTCGTTTGTTCTTCCCCGAAGAGCGCGACCATTTCTTCCCGCCAAGCTTCGTAAGGCGCCCGCGATTCGATTGCATCACGACAGGCGTAAGTCGCCAGTTCCGAAGCGGAAGAATGTAAAACCTCCGTACTCTTAATCGTTCCGTCCGAGCAAAGCGTGAAACGCACGACGACGCTTCCGCGCGAATGTACGGACGAGCGTTCGCAGGTCACGTACCACGCCGCCTGAATCGCCTCCAGCATCCGCTGTGTGTACTCCCCGAATTCGCTGAATTTCGCATCAAGCGAAACTGCGCCGATTTCGTTCGTCGCCGTGTTGGACTTCATCGTCAGCGTCTTCAATCCGGGCGGGGTGGCGATACGCGGGCGCGCCTGGGGTTCGGGAATCTCCGTCTTCTTCGCCTGCGTACTCTCCGGCGTTTTCCCGAGCGCAATCGTTCCCGCCGCATTCTCCGGAGCAGCAACGCCTTGGGGCTCGCGAGCCGTATCTTCCCGTTCCGTCTTTTCGCGCGCGTCACTTTCCGATTCCGGCTGCGCGGCGACACGCGTCACGCGCATTTCCTCCGGGAGCAATTCCCGGGGAACCACCTGCTCTGCGATGCCGCGCGAATCCTCCAATTCACCGTCATGAGTCGGCTTGCGGGAACGCGTCGTCGGATCCGGATTTTCCTGAGCCGCACGCTGATTGACAGCCGAATGATTATTCGTCGCCTCCGGAATTTGCTCCGGCGCATTCGGATTCACTGGGACGAATTCGGGCTTTTTCTTTTTACGAAACTCCTCCGGGAGCAAATCCTCGGGGATCTGCACGTTTTCAGGCTGTGTAAGAACGACCTTTTCCTGCGGCACCGGAGCATACTCCGCAAAAAGGCGAAAGGCTTCAGGCGCCGAACAATAGAAAACCGCATGCAGGGCCACCGCCAACAACGCCGCAGCCAGAAGGCGCTTCCGGGAAATACGCCGGTACGCTACGCGAAAGAGCGTATTCCAGACCGGCGTTTTCTTCAAAAAAGTCATTATCCGGAAAGTGTGCTCCGCGCCTCCGTTCCCGCAAGAAAATTCCCGCAGCGCCGATTTTTTCAACATTGCCAAAAGGGCTCTCCGCGCTCATGATTGCCGCAGTTCACACGAACATTTTGAATCCGAAACACAACAACCATTAACTCCATTATTTTCATATCCCGATGAAAGTTTTAATGATTTCCCCTGAAGTGACCCCGTACTCCAAGACCGGCGGTCTCGGCGATGCCGTTGCGGCACTGTCCAAGTACATGGCGGCTCACGGCCACGAAGTGCGCATCGTCACCCCGGCCTACGGCTCGGTCAAGCGCGACGCCTCCTGGCAACGCTACCCCGATCCGGTGCGCGTCGAACTCGGCTTCGGCATGTACGCCGATTGCGCCATCTGGAACGTTCCTTTCGGCGGCGCGGAAATCTCTTTCGTCGAATACAACCATTTCTTCGGCGGCAACGAAATCTACTCCAAGCGCGCAGACGACGCTCACCGCTTCGCCTTCTTCTGTAAGGCAGCGATTGACTTCTGCGAACAATCCAACTGGATTCCCGATATCGTCCACTGCCACGACTGGACGACCGGCCTCGTCCCCGCCATTTTGAATACGCGCGACAACTGGCGCCGCACCGCACGAGCAGGCACCGTCTTCACCATTCACAATTTGCAACACCAGGGCTATGCGCCGAAGAGCGTCATCGACTACCTCGGACTCCCGTGGGGCCTTTTCACCTCGGACAACTACGAGTCCCTCGGCGGCATCAGCATGATGAAGGGCGCACTCTATCACGCGACCAAAATCACGACCGTTTCGCCGACCTACGCCTACGAAATCCAGACACCGGAATACGGCTTCGGACTCGACCACGTGTTACGCCACCGCTCCCGCGACCTCACCGGCATTATCAACGGCATCGACTACGGCGAATGGTCCCCGCTCATCGATAATCTCGTGCCCGCACACTTCAACGCAGACGATTTCACCGGCAAGGATATTTGCAAAGCGGAATTGCAACGCCGTTGCGGTCTCGATGTCCGTCGTGACGTTCCCGTCTTCGGCGTCGTTTCCCGCCTCGCGGATCAAAAGGGGCTCGACCTGCTCGCCGCCGTCCTTCCGGATCTGCTCAGCCGCGCGGACATGCAAGTCGTCCTGCTCGGCAGCGGCGACCCGCAACTCGAAAGCGCATTCTCCCGCCTCGCTGCGATGTTCCCGACAAAAATGTCGGCAACCATCGGATACAACAACCAACTCGCACACCTTATCGAAGCCGGCTCCGACTTCTTCGTTATGCCGAGCCGTTTCGAACCCTGCGGTTTGAACCAGATGTACTCCATGGCCTACGGCACGCCGCCGATCGTCCGCACAACGGGCGGTCTCGTCGACACCGTCGCCGCGTGGGATCCGCAGGTTCCGGGCGCAGGAACGGGAATTAACTTCCGCGACGCCGTTCCGGATGCACTCCGCTGGGCACTCGAACGCGCACTCCAACTTTATTACGATTACCCGCAGGACTACTACGCCGTCCGCTCGAACGGTATGCGCAGAGACTTCAGCTGGGATCGCTCCGTCGAAAAATACGAAGAGGTTTACCGTTCGGCCATCGAAATGCGCAAGGGCATGTTCCCGCCGAAGCCGCCGGCTAAGAAAAAAGCCGTCGCCAAAAAGGCTGAGCCCGCCCCGGAACCGGCACCGACGCCTGCTCCGGCTCCCGCACCGGTTGCCGCTAAAGCTCCGGAAGCACCCAAGGCCAAAGCACCCGCGCCCGCTGCAACTCCCGTAGCCGCCCCGGCGCCCGCTCTGGCTAAAAAAGCTCCTGCCAAGGCCGCCAAAGCAGCCCCGAAGGCCAAAAAATCCGCCAAGAAAAAATAGGCGTTCCCCCGCATGAGTGATCAATCGCAAAGAATCGCAGCCGCGCGTAGCGTTATTCGTGAACAAATCAATTTTTTCCAAACGCATTTCTCGAAAGTCGAAAGCCATTGGAAAAAAGATAATTCGCGCGTAACCGAAGCCGACCTGAATCTTTCGCGTGCGATCACCGATGCGATACTGACAAAGTTCCCGAACGACGATTTCTGCTCGGAAGAAGCCCTGCCGCCGTCGGGAACCACTCAGTATTTCAATGCCGAATTCGCTTGGGTCCTCGACCCGATTGACGGCACGAACAACTTCGCGAGAGGAATCCCGCTCTGCGCCATCTCTCTCGCATTGCTTCGTAACGGCATCCCCGTTTACGGAATTATTTACGACCACGCGCAAAATTGCATCCTTGAAGGCGGCGACGGCGTCCCGCTTTCCAAAGACGGTGTTCCCGTAGCACTTCCTCCGGAATTGCCCTACAACGAGCACAGCCTTATCAGTCTGCATTTCCCGCTCAAACAACACGAATTGCTTGAGCTGACTCCGTTCACCTCCGTCAACGCCCTACGTTGCCAGGGCTCCGCCGCATTAAATTTAGCTTACAACGCATTCGGCGCCATCGACGGCAGCATCGACCATTTTACCCGCGTTTGGGACATCGCCGCCGCCTACGCAATGCTTATTGCGGCCGGCCGCAAAATCGTCTTCATCAAAAACAAGCCCTTCCCGCTCCGCCAAATTTCCGCAGAAATGCCGAAATTGCGCTGGTATGCAGGCACGCGCTCATTCATCTCCCGCGCCGAACAACTCGGGCTCATCTAAACTTGTCCGTTCTGCACCGGGACAAGGCGCTTTCTCCGCCGTCCGGCAGAAGCGAAAAGCAGAGCACCGATTCCGACAAGCAGGCCGAAAGACGAATATTCCGGAATCGCCGCCGAAGAAACCGTCAGCGAGGCAACCGGCATGCGATGACCTTCCCAGGCATTCAGGCCGCTACTCGTATAAGTTCCCCAGCCGCTTGGCAACAAAGCCCCGCTGTACTGATCCGCCGTCACGGAGATTCCCCACGCCAGCGCATACATCTGGTAGAGTTGCAGAAGGCTCGAACTTTCCGTATTCGTCAAAGCCGCATTCGTCGCCGAGGCATTTACAAAGAGAAACTGGTAGCGCTCTCCGAGCGTCAAATCGAGATTACCGAAAGTAAATTTTACGTCCGTATCGGGAGCAAAGGATGCGGCATCGGAAAGACCGACGAAATTACCGACATTGCCGTCCGCCTGATACGTATAAACAGCGAGCTTCGCGTCCGAGTAGCTATTGTTCGAGCGCGTAAGAATACTCACGTCATCGAGGGCAACCAAACTCCCGCTCAGGCTCTCCAAAATGCCGTTCGAATCTGTTAATGCCGGATTTCCCGTCCCCAACGCCAAGGTAAAACCGTAATAATTCCCCTGATCGTCTTTCGTCGAGGTCTCCGCTGTCACCGTTCCGGCACAGAGGCAAACGCTGCCCGCAAAAAATAAAACCCATCCTCCGATATGTTTCTTATTCATCGATAACTCCTTTGGGAATAAAAGCGTTCCCGAGGAGCATTTTCCTCGAAAATTTTTCACCGCCCCCCCCCCGTTTCGCTCTTCAGCGCCCGATCCAAGCCTAAATTTCAAGCATCGCCCCTAAACAGCCCCAGAGTCCCGCAAAACACCCCCTATTTCCCGTTTCTGCTTGAAAACCGTTTTTTTTTGCAAAATCAGAGACGCTCAAGCAAGAGCGTTTTTGTTGCAAAGCTCGGTATTCTTTGCAGACGTTTTTTGTTAGAGCAATAGATAAAGGAACATATGAATCAAAAAAACAAGTTAGAAATGTTTATCCACGAAGTAAAGCCACGTCTTTTCATTCAGCGGTGGAATGAACCAGAAATATACAGCCTCATTTTTTCATCAAACGGACAACTACGTTCAGACATTCGTCCGTTTTATGATGAAGTAAAAAAACTCGTAGCCGAGAAGAATAAAGCAGACCTTTGCAAAAAGCTTCTATCCTCAATCGACCAAAGCAAATTTGAGCCAACTACAGACGATGACTACCGTGTATTTTCTTCAGTAATCGCTTCTAAGTTTATCGAAGCCGGATCAGATGATGAAATCCTTTTAACCTACATTGGAAACTTTATGTTTGAATTTGTAAAACAAAAGTAAAGGACCTCCTAACTAACAACATCAACCCCTATAAAAAATCTCATGAAATCCTTAATTAAAACAGCCCTATCCGCCATAGCATTGTCATGCTTTTTTCTTGGAGGATGTGCAACAACTCCACGCCTAACGCCTCAAGAATTAGCAGAACAAGCAAGATTGGCAGAAGCCGCAGCAAAGAAAAAAGCAGAGGAAGATGCAATAAAAGCAGCCAAAGAAAAATACCTAAGTGGAATTCGAGAATCACAACCCTCCAAATGGAAGCCCGCGTTAGAAAACCTTTTCGCAGACGTCGAGAAAGGAAATTCTATTGCACTCGAAGTACTGTGCACATGCACGGGAAACTGGGACGAACCTACAGCTAAACAGGAGCTAATCAACAACAAGTTTTTAGAATTAGTATACAAAAACAACCCAAAGGCAGCAAGGCACGCTTCTTGGTTAGTTAGAGCCAAGGCATTCAAGACGTTTTGCATTGGATACAATGTCGGGTACTGCATTGACAGTCCTTTCCTTTGCCGGGTTGGGATGCGCATGATTGATGATAAACTAGAAGGCTCAAAAGAAATCGCATTCCTTTTCTCATGGGTTGTTGGCAGCGGCAGATTTAGAAATAGCAGGGTAAGTACTGGCAGGGGGGATCCAAGTTACAAAGGAATAGAAGGAATTGGGTCTTATTCGGAAAAATTCTTTACGAACTATCTGGAGAAAAGTGATCCTTCAACTAACTTATACATCGCTTTGGGGATAATGGGGGTATCGACCACCCAACCTTTCGGAGATGGCTCAATCTCAGGATGGGACTCCGAATATAGGACTCGAGGAATCAACGCACTCAAAAAATTTGCAACTAGCGGAGATAAAGACGCTATGAAGTACCTAAGTAAGATTCTTCATCAAAACGCAAAAATAACTGAGGGGGGGGGCGTCCTGTGGGATGACGAGCCACTATTTAGAGTGCCTATTTCCTACATAGAAAAGATAGGAGAAAAATGTCTTTGGGTAGGAGGAACAACTCACGCAATCCAAATAAAAATTAAAGGAAGCGATGAGAATGTATTTCCGGCGCTCGCCGCCCTTATCGAAGCCCAAAAGAGCAATCCCAACCCTCTGATGCACGAATCAATTATGAAATATAAAGAAAAAACGACTGAAGCCGATCATTACGACTATATCGAGAAAAACTATCAATAATTTGATTGCCTCATAGAAAAATGTTCCTGTGCACATGCGCAGGAACATTTTTTGTATAAGCGCTGAAGCTATTCGTTGCCCTAGGGGAATAAATCAACGGGTATCAACCAGCGGAAGAAGCTTCAGGAAGATCAAACGGCAACTCCCAATCGTGGCAGACGGCGTAGCCGAGGCGCGAGTACGCTGCACGGCGGCGGGCAAACATTTTTCTTGCTACCGGCAAGGCAATATCCACGTAGTCATAAACGCGCACATCGCGCTTTCCCGCGTGCAGGCGATGAAGGCGCCCCACATATTGCTCCAAAATTCCGCGCCACGAGACCGGTTGAGCCAGAAAAAGCGTGTCCAGGCGCGGGCAATCGAAACCTTCACCGATGTAACGTCCCGTTGCGACGATTACGCTCGAAGCATTTTCCGGAAGCAGATTTAACGCCGACAAAACTTCTCGGCGTTTTTTAGCAGAAAGGCGTCCGCTCAGCACGAAGACATTCGCACAGTGTTCGCGCAACAATGCTGCGAGACACTCCACATGCTCCGTACGCTCCGTCAGAACGATCGGGTTGCGCCCTTTTTCCAAAGCTCTACAAACGTCCTTTATCAATTCGGCATTGCGCCGGGCATTTCCTCCGATCCAGCGATAAACATCCGCGATGAGCACGTCGTCAGTCAAAAGTATTTCCGGCGGCAAATCGTCCATCGTACGCACAACGACTTCGTGCAAAAAATCTTTCCGCGACTCGTTCCCGCTACGAAAACGTACGAGGCCGCATTGCATTTTCACAATCGGCTCCAAGCCGTCTTTCCGATTCAGGGTCGCCGAAAGTCCCAGGACAAATTTGGCCCGGCATTTTTTCAAAATCTGTTCATAGCTGAACGCTGCGAGATGGTGACATTCATCCACGATGACGTGACCGTAGTTGTCGAGAATTGTTTCCGCACCTTCCTTCCGAGAAAGCGATGAAAAAACGGCAACATCTAATTTCCCGTTGAGTTTTTGTTTTCCGCTTTCGCAAAAACCGATTTCTGATTCGGATAGGCCGAGAAAGGCGGAAAGAGAGGCACGCCACTGCGCGAGTAATTGACGGCGATGGACTAAAATAAGCACGGAAACGCCGCGCGCGGCAATCATGGCCGTCGCCAAAACCGTTTTCCCGAAGGCGGTTGAGGCAAATAAAATTCCGTCATCAAAAGGCATTAAAGAATCAAAGGCTTTCCGTTGCTCAGGGCGTAATTCTCCGAGAAAACTCACCCTCAACGGTGTCCCTGCAATACGCTCGTCAATCACCACAGGACGAATTTTGTTTTCACTGAGCAGATTTTCAAGCTCGGCACGACATCCGCGCGGGAGAATCCAATGCGTTGCCGTCTCGTCGCCACAGGAAATAATTCTCGGAATGTTATAAACGTTTTTCCGAAGGCGCTGAGCAAAGAAATAATTCGGATTCGGGAAGGCTGCCAAGCGACGAATCGCCGCCGTCATTCCCGGAGGAAGTGCGGACTTTTCGAGGAAAATGCCGTTGCGAAGCGTGATCGAAAGTGAATCCGGAAGTAATTCCGAAGATTTTTCGCGAAACGGATTTCTTTTCGCAATCCTCATCGCTTCCGGATTGCCGTCGATAGAGGCATCTTTTAAGGCAAAAATTTCACCGTGTTTCTGAGCTGTGGCGACCAGTGTGTTTACTCGAGCAAGCGAAAGCAACAACACGCCTGCAAGACGCTCCCAAGGATCGATAAAAGGAGTAAAACAGTCGTCAACAAATACGGAGTTACCG
>JAZRTJ010000087.1:0-10512 GCA_045651925.1 Candidatus Spyradenecus sp.
CGCGCCCTTCGGCGCGGTCACCGCTTCCGGCGACGTCTCGCAACCCTCCCAATGGTCGTCGGAACACTACGACTCCGAGCTCGACCTCGTTTACTACAATTACCGCCACTATTCCCCGGATTTGGGCCGCTTCCTCTCCCGTGACCCGATTGAGGAACAAGGGTTCAATCTTCGCTTTAATGAATTTCCTCAAAAAGAATCTTGTTTATATAACCTCTATGTTTTCGTGAAGAATCAAATCTTCTCGCTTTCAGACGCGAAAGGTCTTGATATTACACTAGAGGAAGATAATGCCAGTATTTGGCCATACCAATCCGGATTGCATATGCAAATTTGTGTTGAGAGATGGGATGTTTCCAATGAGAGATGTAATGAAGAAAACAAGACCTCCTGTTGCTTATCCGGAAAAGAGTGTTTTTCTTTTGGGCTGAACCTATCAAACCCTGTAGTGTTTCGTCTCTATTCTAAAACATGGTTGGGGTGGCCAATCACAGTCATGGGGTGTGTCGCAAATGAAGTTGTTTATATGCCAGATCCTGTTAAAGATTCAGATATTATAGGTCGACATAAAACAACAATGATTCAGGATGAAAAATGGTTTGATTATATGACAAAAAGCAAGAGAGTTCTTCTCGAGGATGCATATTCTACGGTTCACAACTGTCGAATGTTTTCTCAGTTGGAGTTTAGAGATGCACCTTTACATTGGTAGGCTTTATACGATGAAGCATGTTCTTAAATCTATCTTGATTTGGTTATTCCTTGGGTGGCTATTCATTCAAGTTTTTAATTTCGTAGTTCCTTATTCGAAGGGGGATGCTTTTAGGTACACGCAAATTCGGGCGAAGCGGGTAATCATTCGTAATATAGGGGAGCACATTACCTCTTGCCTCAAGGATGAAGAATCCGGAAGAGAATTTATAATGGACAAAGAACGTCTTCGGTTGTACATCGAAAGGTGTCTTTGTGAATATGTGCAATTTTCGCCAAATAGCTTTGATGTTGGCGTTTTTGTTCGAGAGACAGATTTTTTGCTCTACACGCCTATAGGTTCAGAGAAGACAGATAGCGATTGCTACATAGTGATGGTATTTAAATTTCCGAAAAGCCATTTGAATGGGAATGGAGATTTGCAATGACGTTCGATTCACAGAAGCGCTGCTTCGTGAAGGAGGCGACGACCGTGACGCGTCCGCTGGTGTTCCGCTACGCGCCGAACAGCCTGAACCTGTTCTACGCCTTCGACGGCAATAAAACGTCTCGGACGTTTTCTACAAGCTTACGTCCAACGGGATCGGTGCGCACTACGACTACGCGCTCTTTGGCGCTACGACCCGCATGCGCGTTTTTGGAATGATTACATTTTGTAACAATTCTGTGACAATTGCTCGAAGGGCTTATGGTAAATTGGTGGTGCACGTTCGAGAAATGAGTTCCGAATGTGCACTGACAAACCATAAAACGAAGTGTCGCGGTCCGGGGATATCCGGTGCCGCGGCACTTCACCTTTTTTGAGTTTTTAGCTTTGTGAACCTCGGCGGGTGTTTATTGTCCGGGGGCGGGAGTCAGTCTGACGGCGTGGTACGGGTGGATGTCGAGGAGGTTCGGATGCCAGCCTTGGACTTCGGGGCGAATGAGAAATTTACTGCGGGAGTGCAGGGTCGGGATAATCGGAGCGGCTTCCAGAAGGATTTTTTCTGCGGCTTTGAGTTTTTCCGTCCGGCGGGCAGGGTTGCGTTCGCGTGCGGCTTCGGCGAGCAGGCGGTCGTAGCGGGTGTCGCTCCAATGCGTCCAATTGATGTGCCCGCCGGAGACGAACAGCTCCAGGAAGGTGGTCGGGTCGAGGTAGTCGCCGCTCCAAGCGGAACGGGCGAGCTCGTAGTCGCCTTGGGCGAGGCTGATGCGGTAAACCTTGTATTCCTGGTTGCGGAGGGCGACGCGGATGCCGAGATTTTTCCGCCACATTTCCTGAATTGCCTGGGCGAAGAATTGGGCGCCGTCGGAGGTGTTGTAAAGGTAGGCGATTTCGGGGAAGCCTTTTCCGTCGGGGAAGCCGGCTTGGGCGAGCAGGGTGCGGGCTTCGCGGATTGCTGCGTCGCGGTCGGCCGGAGCTTCGGGAGTCGTTTGGCCGTTGCCGGAGCAGGCACTGCTTGCGGCGTAGGCGTCGGCGGGGACCAGGGAATAGGCCGGCGTTTCTCCGCCGCGCATGACGCGTTCGGCGAGAGCCGTGCGGTCGATTGCCAGCGAGAGTGCCCGGCGGACGCGCGGATCGTTCAGCGGCGGCTTGGCGCAGTTGATGCGGATGAATGCGGTGGAAAGGTAGGGATCGAGGCGGAGGGCAGGGGCATTTTGCTCGCGCAGGACGGGGACGCGGGACGGCGGGACGGTGTTGGTGATGTGGTATTGTCCGTCGTTGAAGGCGGTTTCTTCGGCGAATTGGTCTTCGACGGCATCAAAGCGGATGCCGTTGAGCGTGACATTGGGGGCGTCCCAGTAATGCGGATTTTTTTCGGCTTCAATGCGGTAGGCGACGCGCCAGGAGCGGAGGCGGAACGGACCGCTGCCGACGAAGTTTTCGGGGCGTGTCCAAAGCGTGGATCGCGAGTCGATTTCGCCGAAGCGCAGGATGGCGTGCGCGGGGACGGCGCTCCAGCTGGAGTGGCAGGCGAGCGCGAGGAAATACGGGCAGGGGTTTCCCAGTTCAACGATGAGTGTATGCGGGTCGGGAGCGGAAAAGCCGACTTGCGAAAAATCGTTTAGCGTGCCGTTGGCGAAGGCGCGGGCATTTTTCACCGGGGCGAAAAAGAGGGAGGCGCAGGGCGAGGCGAGCTTCGGCGAGAGGATGCGGCGAAAGGAGAAAAGGAAGTCGGCGGCGACGATGTTTTTTCCGTCGGAAAATTTGGCATCCGGTCGCAGACGGAAAGTCCAACGCAGGCCGTCTTCGGAAACGCTCCAGGACGTTGCGATTGCGGGGACCGGTTCCAGTGTCTTCGGGTCGTAGCGGACGAGGCCTTCGAAGAGTGCGAGCATAATGCGGTTTTCGATGACACCGGGTTGTGCGAACTGCGGGTCCAGGGCGGAGGGTTCGCCGCCGTTGTTGAGGAGGAGGATGCCTTGTTCTGCGGTGGTCTCTGCGGGAACTTTGCGCTCTCCGCAGGCGGGCAGAATGCAGAGGGCCGCGAGGGCGATTCCCGCCGTAATCGCGGCGATGAGTGCGCGTTTAAGCATCGTTGCGGCGGGTGAGGGTTGCGCGGACGGCGCTTAGGTTTTCCGCCGTATCCGCTTGGATTTGCAGGATGTCGCCGGCGTGGATTTGCGTCGAACCGATGGGTGTGAGGAAGTCGCTGCCGCGCTTGATCATGACGACGAGCACGCCGCGCGGGAAGGCGAGCTCGGCGAGGGTTTTCCCGGCTCCGAAATGACTGTCGCGGATACGGATTTCGGCAGTTGCGGTGTTGATTTCTTCTATGTCCTTGTCGAATGCCGAAGTCCCCGCTTCTTCGGACTCTTGGGTGAGACCGAGGCGATTGGCGGCGGCAAAGAACGTTGTCCCCTGGATGATCAGCGAGGAGACGGAAATGAAGAACACCGTGTTGAAAATGAGCTTTGCGGTCGTATCGTCGAATCCCGGCGTCATTAGCGGAATCAATGCGAAGACGATCGGCACGGCGCCGCGCAGGCCGACCCAGGAGGTGAAGGAAAAGACCCGCCATCCGGGGCGGAAGGGCGCGAGACAGGCGCCGACGGCGAGGGGGCGGGCGACGAAAATCAGGAAGAGCGAAATCAGGATTCCGCCGAATGCGACAGCGCGGATGGAATTCAGGTCGGCGAAAAGGCCGAGCATGAGGAAGAGCAGAATCTGCATCAGCCAGGCAAAGCCGTCGTAGAATTTCGTAATCAGGGTCTTGTGGACGAATTTGGCGTTGCCGAGAATCATTCCCGCGATGTAAACGGCGAGGAACCCGTTGCCGTGTAAGGTTTGGGTGGCCGAAAACGTGAAGGCCATCAGCGCGACCATCATGACGGGATAAATCCCTTCGACGAGGAGATGGATGCGGTTGATGATGCGGACGAGGATTTTTCCGAAAAGCGTTCCCGCCGCCGCCCCGATGCCGAGGTTGATGAGCACGTCGGGCACGACTGTCCAGAGCGACAGCGTTTCCGCGCCGGAATGGCTCGCCGCGATGTAGGAGACGAGGCTTGCCGTGAGGACGTACGCCATCGGGTCGTTCGAACCGGACTCCAATTCCAGGAGCGGGCGCAGATTGTGTTTGAGCGCGGTATTTTTGCTGCGGAAAATCGAAAAGACGGAGGCGGCGTCGGTGGACGAAACAATCGAGGCGAGCAGGAGCGATTCCGCGAAGCTGAAATTCAGCGGCACCCATTCAAGACAGGAAATGCCGTAGATGAACGCGCCGAGGAAGAGGGCTGTGAGCAAAACGCCGAAGGTCGCGAGGAGGCCGCCGCGGACGGCGACCGGGCGGATGTCGGCATACTTGGTGTCCAGACCGCCGGAGAAAAGAATGAATACGAGGGCGAGTTCGCCGAGCAGGCTCAGCGCCGAGGAGTCCGTAAAGCTGATGCGTTGGCCGCAAAGTAATCCGATGCCCAAGAACAAAAGCAGGAGCGGTGCTCCGAGCTTGTCGGTGGCTTTTCCCGCGAAAATGCTTCCGAGCAGGAGGAGCGAACCGATGAGCAGGTAATTGTCGGGCGTAAATGTCATGCGGGGAGATTAAGCCTTAAGGCTTTCCCGATAAATCCAAAATTTCGGGAAAAGCATCGCGGCTTTGCCTCCGGCGGCAATTGCCGGCTTCAGCCCTGTTGTTCCGTCGTGAGCCCCGGATCGGTTTCCGGTTTTTTCGGAATGATACAATAGCGGAGATAGAGCCCGAGGACGGCGACGATAAGCGCTTCGGGTAGCGTTCCCCAGACTTGAAGGAAGGCGTCGGAGGCCAGGAATTCCGTCAGCGGCGTCGCGTGATCCGAAAGCTTCGGAACCAGAAGCGGGAATACGAAAGCGACGAGTGCAATGATTACGGTCGGGACAATTTTCTTTACGCGATTGATGCGTATGAGCATCCAAATGCAAATTACGACTGCGGCGATAAGTATGACAGCATCTACTATTGCGAGGCTGTAGTAACTTATGCCGGTGAAGAGACACGTCAAATCTGAGTAAAAGTTGGATATCAGGACTATGGCCGCCAATGCGATTATCAGTTTGTCACGGGATTGCTTCGCCAGTTCGTAGAAGCCCAGCAAGTACAAAATATGAGTAAGGGATTCCAATGCGCTTAAGCGCGGAAAGTCTCCGACGAGGTCCACGCATGAATCTTCCTGAACAAAAAAGGAGAGGGCAATTTCGTGGCAAAACTCGGCAAGGATGTACGGAGTCAAAAACAGAAAGTATTGTTTAAGGAGCGAGTGCATTTCGGGAGTAAGTTTTGTTTAATTTTTTCGTGCTCGCAAGCCGAATTTCGGGATGCGCCTCGGGCGATTGTGAAATTAGCCGTTGCGGCGGGCGTTTCGGGTGTATTAGCTTTCCCGCCTAGGTAATGCAAGGATGAGGCTCGCGCTGTGTATATTTCGCTACTTTCCGTACGGAGGCCTGCAAAAGGATTTTTTGCGGGTGGCGCGCGAGTGTGCGCTTCGCGGGCATGAGGTGGAGATTTTCTGCGGCCGTAATTCGGAGCTTCCGGAAGAACAGACGGCGGGCATTCGCTGGCATGTGATTCCTTTGTCGGGGACGACGAATCATGCACGGGCCAAGTCCTTCGAGCGGCGTTTTGCGCGCATTGCGCGTTCCCGCCAATTTGATTGCGTGCTCGGCTTTAACCGTATGGCGGGCTTGGATTTTTATTTTGCGGGCGACGTCTGTTTGGCGGAGCGGGTGCATTCGCGCGTCATTTGGCAGTTCCGCATGCTGATTCCGCGCTACCGCACCTTTTTACGGATGGAACGAAGCGTGTTTGCGGCGGGTTCGCAGACGCGCATTCTGGCGCTTACCGATGCACAGGAAAAGGAGTATCAGCGCTGGTACGGTACGCCGGACGATCGCTTCTTTTGTCTGCCCATCGGATTTGATCCCCGTTGCGGGCGCATCGGGGATGTCGCCGGCGTGCGTGCAAAAACGCGCGAAGCCCTGGGCTTGGGCCATCAGGATTTTGCCGTAGCGCTCATCGGTTCGGACTTTAAGCGCAAAGGCGCGGACCGCGCGATTGCCGCGATGGCTGCGTTGCCGGAAAAACTCAGGGCGGGACTGAAGTTCTTTTTAATCGGCGATGATAGCCCGGAGGCCGTTTTCTCGCTGGCGGAGGATGCGGGCATTCGGGAGGCCGTTTTTTATCTGGGCGGGCGCGAAGATGTCCCCGAGCTTATGTGCGCGATGGACATGCTGGTGCATCCGGCGCGTGAAGAGGCCGGCGGTTCGGTTTTGATTGAGGCGGCGGTTTCGCGTTTGCCGGTGATTTGTACGGACATCTGCGGGTTCAGTTCCCATATCGAAAAATGGGAAGTCGGGCGCTCGGTGGCGTCGCCGTTTTCTCAGGAAGTGTTCAATGCGGAATTTGAGCGCTTTGTGGCGTTTTTGAGGGACTCCGGCGGCGAGCGGCCTGTGTTCCCCGAAGATTTGATGCAGTATCGCCGCGCGACCGCCGTGGCGGAACAACTCGAAAAATTTGTCGGCGAGCGAGCCGTGTAACGCATGAAGCCGAAGCAAGAGAACAAGACCGCCCTGTTTTTCGTTTACCGGGATTTTTGCCGGCGTTATCTGGCTTCGGAGAAAAAGGTTTTGGCGTTTGCCGTGCTTTGTGGGGCCTTTGCGGCGGCGACGGCGGGCTTCGGGCTTCCGATGATGATGGATAAGGTGTTTCCGATTGTTTTCGGAGCCGAGCCGCTTCCCGAATGCCTGCGGGTGTGGGTGGAGGCGCATGTGCCGGCGGAGCGGATTCCCCTGGTCACGATGTGGACGGCGGCGCTGGCGATGCCGTTGCTCATGCTGCTTCGCGGTGTTTTCTCGTTTACGAATACATACCTCATCAGCAAGGTCGGCTTGGAAGTCCTCGAAAAATTGCGCCTTCAGGTTTTTTCACGTCTGCAGGAACTTCCGCTTGCGTATCACGACAAGCGTTCCCGCGGCGATTTGATGACGACCGTCATTTACTTTACGCAGATGCTACAGACCTCGATGCTGAGCATCACGAACGACCTCGTCATTCAACCGCTGACACTTTTGGCCGCGCTCGGCTTTCTCGCGTGGCAGGCATGTACGAGCAATGAAGTCGGCTTGTTGCTGATGAATCTTTTGCTGGCGGGCCTATGTATTCCCGCGACGAAGAAAATCGGCAATCGCATGATTAAGCGCATGAAGGAATCGCTCTCCGGTCTGAATGAAGTCGCGAGCGTCGTTTCTCAGAATCTGGCGGCGCAGCGCGATGTCCGGGCTTTCGGTCTCGAAGAACAGCAGACCGTGCTCTTGCGTGCGAAGATTCGCCTTTTTGTGGATGCGATTTTCAAGATGCAGGCCTGGAAGCAGGCGCTGACGCCGATTATCGAAATTCTCAGCGTCGTGGCGCTCTCGGTCTCGCTCTATTTCGGGGTGAGCGGCGGCATCGATTTGGCGCAGTTTACGGCAATTGCCCTGGCGCTTTACTATTGTTACGACCCGATTAAGCGCCTCGGAAATGTTTACAATACGTTGCAAATCGCGACGACGATGCTGGGCGGTATCGATGCCGTGCTCTTTGCGAAAGACGAAATGCCGGAGCCGGAAAACCCCGTCAGGTTCGAGCGCGTGCGCGGTGAAATCGCCTTCGAGCACGTCGGCTTTGCTTACAAACCGGGCGTGCCCGTTTTGAAAGATATTCACGTGACTTTCCCTGCCGGGCAAATTGTCGCGCTCGTCGGTCCCAGCGGTTCGGGAAAGACGACCTTCATCAACCTCATTTGCCGTTTCTACGATCCCGCGACGGGGGCCGTGCGCCTCGACGGGACAAACCTGAAGGACATTGCCCGGGCCGATCGTACGCAGTACATCGGCTTGGTTTCGCAGTCGCCGGTGCTGTTTAAGGGAACCGTCCGCGAAAACATCCGCATGGGCAAGCCGTCCGCGAGCGATGCGGAGGTCGAGGCGGCGGGAAAACTGGCGGCCGTGGACGAATTTATTTACGAGCGCAAGGAAGGCTACGACCGGGCTGTCGGCGAAGACGGCGAAGGGCTGTCCGGCGGCCAGCGTCAGCGCATTTCCATTGCCCGTGCGTTTTTGAAGAACGCGCCGGTCCTCATTCTCGACGAAGCGACGGCCTCGCTCGACATGCTCAGCGAAGCAAAAATCCAGCGTTCGCTGGACGAACTCATGCAGGGGCGGACGACCTTTATCATCGCCCATCGCTTTTCCACGATTCGCCGGGCGCAGCGTATTCTCGTTTTCGACGCGGGAAGAATCGTTGCCGACGGCTCGCACGAGGAGCTTTACGCGAGCTCCGCACTCTACAGAGACCTTTACGACAAACAGGTGACCACGGGAGGGGACGCCGCATGAAGCGAATCAAAAAAGTCTGTTCCCGCATTCTGCATTACGCCGGTTACGTCTGGCCGGTTAAGCGTTACCTGATTTTGGCCCTGATTTCCGGCCTGATTGCGGCGTCGGCCAGCGGCTTCGGGATTCCGGTGTTGATTTATAAAGTTTTTCCGGCGGTCTTCGACCCGACGACGATGCCGCAGCCGATTTTGGATTTTATCTCCGGCTACGTAAGCCCGGAAAATCTCGGAAAGGCTGTCCTTTTCACCGCGTGCGCTGCAATGCCGCTTGTATTCGTCGTGCGCGGCATCGCCATGTGGATCAATGCGATGGCGGTGAATTATTTCGGGATGCGCGTTCTCGAAAATCTTCGCGTCGGCGTTTTTGCCAAGCTCCAACAGCTGCCGCTCGCTTTCCATGAAAAGCAGATGCGCGGAGACATTTTGAGTCGTATCGTTACGGATGCCCAAAACGTCCAAAATATGATTACCCAGGTGTCGAGCGATATCGTGAAGCAACCGCTCACTGCCGTCTGCGCGATTGTGGCGCTCATCTACGTGCTGAGCGATAAGGCGGAAGCCTCGATGTTCGTTGCAAGCGCCGTGTTCGCGGGTATCGCTCTGGCGCCGATCCTCATTTTCGGAAAACGCGTGGCCCGCAAGGCGCGCGGAGCTCAGAAAAACATCGGAGCGATGACCGCCGTCGTGCAGGAAAACCTCGCCGCACAACGGGAAATCCGTTCCTATGCGATGGAAAAAACGCAGGTCGAACGCATGGCGCGGACCTCCAGTCGCTTCCGTCTCGCTCAACTCAAGACCATAAAATACCAGCAACTGCTGACCCCGATGCTGGAGTTTCTGACGGCGCTGGCGCTGGCTTTCGTCCTCGTCCGCGGGCGCTTGCTCGGCATGGAGCTGACGGACTTTATGGCGATCGCGGGCGCGCTTTTCTTTGCGGCGGACGCCATTAAGCGCACCGGTGTTTCCTTTAATAAATTCAGTCAGGCACAGGCCTCGCTCGAGCGCCTCGAAGAAATCCTAGCGGAGGCGGATTCTATCCCTGATCCGGAAAATCCCCTGCATCTGGAAAAGGCATCGGGCGAGATTGAATTCCGCAACGTCGGTTTCGCTTACGAAAACGGGCGGCAGGTGCTGAGCGATATCAACGTGCGCATTCCCGCCGGACAAACCGTCGCGCTCGTCGGCCCCAGCGGCGCCGGGAAGACGACTTTCGCGAGTCTGATTCTTCGTTTTTACGAAGCAAGCTCCGGTTCCGTGCTTATTGACGGTATTGATGTGCGCTGCCTGAAAAAGAAAAACCTGCGGCAATTCATTTCGCTGGTTTCGCAACACGCCGTTCTGTTCCGGGATACGATTCGCGAAAACATTCGCCTCGGGCGGGAAGGGGCTTCCGATGAAGACGTTGAGCGGGCCGCTCGGAATGCCGCAGCGGAAGATTTTGCACTGAAGGGCGGCGGGCTCGATAAAACGCTCGGCGATGTCGGGAGCGGAGTCTCCGGCGGGCAGCGTCAACGTCTCGCCATTGCTCGCGCCTTTTTGAAAGATGCGCCGATTCTGATTCTTGACGAAGCGACGGCAGCGCTCGATTCCGAAAGCGAAAAGAAAATTCAGGACCGCCTCGAGCACCTCGTCCGCGGGCGCACGACATTCATTGTCGCCCATCGCTTTTCCTCCATCCGCATCGCGCAACGCATTCTCGTTTTTTCGCAGGGACGTATCGTCGGCGACGGGCCACACGAAACACTCTACCGATCGTGCGCTCTCTACAAGGAGCTCTACGACCGGCAGGGAAGTCGGAGGCCAAGCGGGCTTAGGAAGACAATTAAACTCACCAACCCCTTGGCACACAGAACGACATGGCTACGATCCGACTTGCATTCTCGTTTTTTCGCAGGGACGTATCGTCGGCGACGGGCCACACGAAACACTCTACCGATCGTGCGCTCTCTACAAGGAGCTCTACGACCGGCAGGG
>JAZRTJ010000088.1:0-12485 GCA_045651925.1 Candidatus Spyradenecus sp.
TGTCGCTTTTCGCAAGAGACCGATTTTTCCGATTTACCCTTGGACTCGGCAACCTTCTGAAAAATATCGCATTGAGATCGTGCCGGAGGGAAATCATTGCGGAAAATATGAATTTGCTTATTGGTATGCCCACTATTTTTCATAACCTTTGTACGCGAAGCGATTTATCATTGAGTTGCTATTTTATTGGTATTTGGGGTTTGAACACAGGAACAGGGAGGCGCACTGTTTTTTGGCGTTTCTCTTTATGAGACTGTTGGGACTTTGTTCGCTTGCGGCTACGACCTCACGAAAAACATCTGCGAAGTCTTCGGGTCTGGCGGCTACATCCGCACGGCGTATTCCTATGCGCCCTTCGGTGCGGTCTCTGCTTCCGGCGACGTCACGCAACCCTTCCAGTGGTCGTCCGAAGTTTACGATTCCGAACTCGACCTTGTTTACTACAACTACCGCCACTACTCGCCTTCGCTCGGCCGCTTCCTCTCCCGCGATCCCATCGAAGAACAAGGCGGCCTCAATCTGTATGCGTTTGTCGGGAATCGACAGGGAGCGATAGATCTTCTCGGAGAATCTTTTTCCGGATGGGTATATTGCTTGGCAAAGTGCATTGAAAATAACAATCTGATTGATGGTTTTTATGAGGCGTTGTCGGTTAAAGTCTCTCTTATGATTGCGGGTGGCGGGGTCCCTAAGAGATTTGCAGTTTGGTTCGCAACACAAACCGGGAATCAAAGAATGGCGATAGCGATAGGGCGAATGGATCCCAAAATCCCTTCGAGTATGCTTGCGTGGAAGCCAATGAAAGCATCCTTATCAAAAATCAGAAACGGGCGGATTTGGGCGGCTAACATCTCTATGGTTTCGACCCCGTTAATGCTTGTTTGTGGTAATGTTATGGCAGTAATTGAGACTGAGTGTGCGATTTATTGTTGCCGAAACAAACGTTATAACAATATAACAAAAAAGACGGTCTATTAATATTCAACGTTTCTAGGGCCGTGGATTTCTATGTTAAACTTCTATCGTGGAAGGACTTAGGCTATGAAGAAACAGATATGCTTCCCTAGATTTATAACACGAAACCTACTTCCTTCTCCGCAATCTCGACGAGGGCGCTGGGCTGCCTTCTTGGGGCGAGATTGGAGATTACGTTCGGATGTTGAAGAGATATTGAAAAAACGAAGAAAGGGAGATTTTCGTGCACGGTGGCAAAATCGTGATTCTGTAATCGGGGCCTTTTCTCTTTTTTTTAAGCTTGGAGGAGTGGTTAAAAGCTCGAATTTTTATTTTTTCCCGGAGGACGATTTTTTCGTTATCGCAAAGGCTTATGGCGTGCACCCTCCAGAACTTTATGAGATTTTGCATGATAGCTTTTTTAGAAAAAATCCTAAGTACAAAACAAGTTTAAGTGAGCTGTATTTAGGGGTTCCCGAGAAAATATCTCTAATGACGCTTGGTGATTTGCTTCACCATTTCAATCTTTTAAAAGCTATTCGCGCGATTCGTGATGATTTTGGAGCCTCTTCTAATGGAATAGCGTAGCACTGGACAGATGTTCAATTCGTTCGAATTGGTATGAAGACGGAAGAATGCAGACAAAATTGTCTCACACAGGTGCTTTATTCAGGCGATCCGTACAACGAGTTCAAAGGGTTCTCTTGGGACCCGGCCCCACGATGCAGAGGAACGACCGTTTTACATCTTGTCGGCGATTTCATCGGTGAATGGATGACGTTCCCTGCGGATTTCCCGGCGGGACGTTTTTCGGCTCGAAAAATTGTTTGATCGCGGGAATGATTAGAGCATGGCGAACGAAAAAGTTATTTACACGATGTCGCGGCTTTCGAAGGGTTTCGAGAAAAAGCCGATTCTGAAAGACATTTCGCTTTCGTATTTTTACGGGGCAAAAATTGGCGTGCTCGGCTTGAACGGCTCCGGAAAATCGACCCTGTTGCGGATTATGGCAGGCGTAGACAAGCAGTACGAAGGGGATATTTCCTGTGTTCCCGGCTACACGATCGGCTACCTTGAGCAGGAACCGCAACTCGATCCCGCGAAAACCGTGCGCGAATGCGTCGAAGAAGGCGTCGCGGAAACACGCAAGTTGCTTGACGATTACGATGAAACGTTCATCCAACTCGGCGAAACCGACGATCCCGCCGAACAGGAAAAAATCCTCGAGCGCCAGGGCGAAATTCAGGAAAAGCTCGATGCTTCCGGAGCTTGGGATCTCGATTCCCGTATTGAAATGGCGATGGACGCGCTCCGTTGCCCCGACGAAAATGCGCTTGCCGCAAATCTTTCCGGCGGGGAAAAACGCCGTGTCGCGCTCTGCCGCCTGCTTTTAAAAGAACCGGACATCTTATTGCTCGACGAACCGACCAACCATCTTGACGCGGAGACCATCGACTGGCTCGAACGCCACTTGCACCAGTACAAGGGCACGGTCATTGCCATTACGCACGACCGCTACTTCCTCGACAACGTCGCCGGCTGGATTTTGGAAATCGACCGAGGTTACGGCATCCCGTGGAAGGGCAATTATTCCTCTTGGCTCGAACAAAAGGAAAAGCGCCTTGCTGCCGAAGAAAAAGTGGCTTCCGCCCGCCAAAAAACGATGGAGCGCGAACGCCAATGGGCCGCAACGTCTCCGAGCGGACGCCTCGCGAAAAACAAGGCTCGTCTGCGCGCCTACGAAGCGATGTTGGCGCAGGATGAGCGCGAGCAGGAAAAAACGATGGAAATCTTCATTCCCGCCGGTCCGCGTCTTGGCGAAAAGGTCCTCGTTGCCAAAAATCTCACCAAAGGCTTCGGCAACAAACTCTTGCTCGACAACGTGAATTTCACGCTTCCCGCCGGCGGGATCGTCGGCATTATCGGTCCGAACGGCGCCGGAAAAACCACGCTTTTCAAAATGATCACGGGCGCGGAGCAGCCGGATTCGGGTACGCTCACGCTCGGCGAGACCGTCAAGCTCGCCTATGTTGACCAATCCCGCGATGCGCTCGACAATTCCAAGCAACTCTGGGAAGTGATTTCCGACGGGAACGAAATTGTCGAACTCGGCAAGGCCCGCGTTCCCGCACGTCAGTACGCGGCCCGTTTCGGCTTCACGGGTGCGGAGCAACAAAAACTCGTCGGTTCGCTTTCCGGCGGCGAGCGCAACCGTGTTCACCTTGCGCGTATGCTCAAAAGCGGGGCGAATGTTTTGCTTTTGGACGAACCGACCAACGACCTCGACGTGAACACAATTCGTGCGCTTGAAGACGCTTTGAATGCGTTTGCGGGATGCGCGGTCGTGATCACGCACGACCGCTGGTTTCTTGACCGTGTCGCGACGCACATTCTCGCATTCGAAGGCGATTCGCAGATTTACTGGCACGAGGGCAATTATTCGTCTTATGAAGCCGAATTGCGCAAACGCCTCGGACAGGATGCCGCTCAGCCGCGCCGGATTAAATATCGCCAGTTTTCCCGCTAAGCGGGAAGGGAAATTCGCGTTTTCGGAGCTTTCCCGCGATAAATTTTAATTCAGGCTTGCAAGCGCCGACTGAGAGCGCGAGAATGCCAAAACGAGCACGTCTCGGCGTTACTTGCAGCGGTGTGTTCCCAACATTTTTAACTCTGTTATTTTATGAATATCCACGAATACCAAGCTAAGCAGCTCTTTGCGGAATTCGGCATTCCCGTTCCCTTCGGCGTTGCTTGTCAAAAAGAAGAAGAATTCGTTGCGGCGATCGACCAGATCCCGGGCGAGCTCTATGTCGTCAAGTCCCAGATTCACGCGGGCGGACGCGGCAAAGGTACGTTTACGGACGGCTACCAAGGCGGCGTTAAGGTGACGAAGACCAAGGAAGACGCGCTTGCTGCGGCGAAGGCCATGCTCGGCAACACGCTCGTCACGAAGCAAACGGGCCCGGCGGGTCGCGTTGTTCGCACGATCTATTTCAACGAAGCTTCCTCCATCAAGCACGAATACTACCTCGCTGTTCTCCTCGACCGCGCGACCTCGAAGCCGGTCGTCATCGCTTCCACGGAAGGCGGGATGAACATCGAAGAAGTCGCCGAAAAGACCCCGGAAAAGATTGCTAAAGTTTGGATCGACCCGGCTATCGGCATGCGCCCGTACCAGGCCAGCGAACTCGCATTCGCGCTCGGCTTTGAAGGCGACGAAGCGAAGCAGTTCAAGAAGCTCGTGATGAACCTCTACAAACTCTTCGACGCGAAGGATTGCTCCCTCGTCGAAGTCAACCCGATGGTTTCCACGAACGACGGTAAAGTCATCGCTCTCGACGCGAAGGTTTCCTTCGACGACAATGCGCTCTTCCGCCACCCGGAAATCGAAGCGCTCCGCGACATCACGGAAGAAGACCCGAAGGAAGTTGAAGCCCGCAAGTACGACCTCAACTACATCGCCCTCGACGGTTCCATCGCGTGCCTCGTCAACGGCGCCGGTCTCGCGATGTCCACGATGGACATCATCAAGCACTGCGGCGGCTCTCCGGCAAACTTCCTCGACGTTGGCGGTTCCGCTACGGTCGAACAGGTTACGGCTGCGTTCCGCATCATCACGCAGGACCCGAACGTCAAGGGTATTCTCGTCAACATCTTCGGCGGTATCATGAGCTGTCTCACGATTGCGGAAGGTATCGTCGCTGCTGCCAAGACGGTTGAAATCAAGGTTCCGCTGATCGTTCGTCTCGAAGGCAATCAGGTCGAAGAAGGCAAGAAGGTCCTCGCCGAAAGCGGTCTGAAGATTACGCCGGCGGACAGCCTCATCGACGGTGCCCGCAAGGCGGTTGCCGAAGTCAACGCCTACGTTGCCGCGAACCAATAATTTTTAAGAGAAAGATTTAGACAATGAGTATTCTCGTCAACAAGAACACGCGAGTCGTCGGACAGGGTATCACGGGTAAGGCCGGTTCCAAGCACGCGCTCAACAACATTGCTTACGGCACGAACTACGTCGCGGCGGTTACGCCGGGTAAGGGCGGCCAGAAGTTCAACGACTCCCTGCCGGTGTTCAACACCGTTCGTGAAGCCGTTGAAAAGGAAGGCGCCAATACGTCCGTTATCTTCGTCCCGCCGCCCTTCGCGGCTGAAGGTATCATGGAAGCAATCGACGCGGGCATCCAGACCATCGTCTGCATCACCGAAGGTATTCCGGTGCGCGACATGGCGCTCGTGAAGGAAAAGCTCCGTCAGGCTCCGGGCGTCCGCCTCATCGGCCCGAACTGCCCCGGTATCATGACGCCGGGCGAATGCAACATCGGTATTATGCCGGGTTACATCGCTAAGCCGGGTCGCGTCGGTATTCTTTCCCGCTCGGGAACGCTGACCTACGAAGGCATGTACCAGCTCACGCAGCGCGGCTACGGCCAATCGACCTGCGTCGGTATCGGCGGTGACCCGATCCAGGGCCTCACGCACCTCGACGTTGTCAAGCTCTTCAATGAAGACCCGGACACGGACGCCATCCTCATGATCGGCGAAATCGGCGGTACGGCCGAAATCGAAGCTGCCGAATACATCAAGGAACACGTCAAGAAACCGGTCGCTGCGTTCATCGCAGGCCGCACGGCACCCCCCGGCCGCCGCATGGGCCACGCCGGCGCAGTCGTCGGCGGTAAGGGTACCTCGGCTGAAGACAAGGTTCGCGCGCTCCAGGCTGCCGGCATCGCCGTCGCCGAAACGCCGTCGCACCTCGCCGAAGCGCTCCTTTCCGTTTGGAATCCGGCAGCGTAAGAGAGCTTAGAGCTTAAAGAAGAACGTTCCCGTGGGAAATGCCACGGGAACGTTTTTTGTTTTTAAAAGGAACCACGAATGAACATGAACTTTCACAAATGGTTCTTGTGTCAGGGAAGCGATGATAAAGGGCTTCAATAATGAAGGGAGTCAGAGTTACAACGTTGTTTTACCAGCTGGACGATACCTACTCAACAGAATCTCTAGCCTGTTCTTTAGTGAGTCCTTTTAGAATTGCTCTTCCGGCGCTACATAGTCCTGCTACAAACAGGGAAAAGGATATCCAGCACAAAAATCCGCTTCCTTGGGTGAAAAAGCCGCAATACCCTTTCCCGAAGTTAATTAAAAACCCCTTTTCTCCTACGTAAAAAGGTGCGCCGTAAAATCCAAGGATTACGTCTAGTGCGAAGCCGAATATGCCTTTTTGAAAAAGGACTATTTGTCCGTCTCCCAGCAACAGGCAAATATACGCTCCTGCAAACCAAAGAAGAGATTTCATTGGTACTAGTATCCGCGTATTTTTCTGATACTGTAAGGCGTATAATCGTCGTCTCGCGTCGCATCAGATAGGCGACGCTCAAGATCGATTTTTTCTTCAGTAATCTTTTCGCGTTCCCGTGAGACAGAAGCAAGTTCTGCGCTTAGGCGTTCGTATCGATTTATTTCAAATTGACTACTACAAGCAGAACAGACCAGCATAATTCCCAAAGATAAAATTCTAAAGATATGTGTACTCATTGTTAATTTAGAAAAGTGCTTATAAGGTCCACTGCGGCCGCAGCTCCGTCGCTAAAAGCTCTTGCTTTGTCCCTTGAACGTTTTACTGCTTCTGCCTCTAAAACCTTTTGCTTAAGTTGGGCTGTTGATGCTTTTTCTTTAGCGAGTTGTGTTTTCGCTTGAATTAATTGCCTCTCAAGCTCGTCGTTGGATTCGGCAGTTACACATCCGGAGCATGTCAGAAGGGTACAACTTATTAGAATTAAGAATAATCGTTTCATTATAATCGGTTAATGGAAGGTGAACTGTTTGTGTTGCTTTTAGGAGAAATGAATTATTCGTGATGCTGTTGATACTCTAGATATTCCTTTTTTGTGGCTTTTAATAATTTTCTTCCCGACACTCGGTAGTAGCCGGATTTTAAGTTTCCGTCTTCCGCTAATGCGCTTTCCGCTTGGACTTTAAAAGGACCGTTTATGTGCCCGACATATCCTACGGGTATAAAGAATACTTCCTCCTGGTGATATTCTCTTGTTTTGATGTCGATGACTCGAGTGAGCGCTTCATCGGAGCTTTCTTCGTGTTCCACAACATCCGGTTCTGCTTTGTGGATAAAAAGTACTAGATTGGGATTTTGTCCGTCGGTCATAGGTTGTTTTGGGGTTTGTCGTGTTGAGAGAGGAATGCCCTATTGGAGGGTGCTTTTCATTTTGCAAAAAAAAAACGGTTTTCAAGTAGAAAGACCGAATTGGGGCTGTTTTGCGGAAATGCGAGGCTGCCGGTTGGCGGATGTCGAACTTTATTTGAATCCTTAGACGATACATTTTATGGAGGGGCTACAATCTTGTGGCCCGTTTGGATTCCTCCGAGGGCGACATGGCGGATTTGATGGCACCATCGGCAACCCGCCCTATGTGTTCTGAAAGTCTTGGGGCTACCTCTAGAAATTCCTTTTTGCGAAAACGTGCAACTCGTTCCATTACGCCGTAGGCACGTCAGGGATGTTAAGCGTGCCCTTGATCGGCGCATGGCGGGAAGACCGCCTATCCGCGGGTTACGACTACGTCTTTACCCGCGGTTATCCAATGTGGTGCACCTCCGGCGCACATGTTCTGATGAGCAGGATCGAAGAAAGCTTGAAACCCAAAATGAATTTCTATAGGTCGCTTTGAGGTTTACAAGAAATTCCTTGGCGCTTGCTTGGGAGCGGAAATGCCGGCTTAGCGGGAGATGTTTTTCAGGCCGCCGGCGGGTTGGACGACGGGGAGGCCGGATTCCGTGGAGTGGGAGCGGCGGAATTGGTAGCGGTTGATGTCCTGCATGGAGAGCCCGGTGCGTTCGCCGGGAGCGGGAAGGCGGACATCGTAATTGCCGCTCTTGGAGCCGGTTGTGTATTTTTCGGCGAGCCGGCGGGCGAGTGATTCGTTGACGGTGATTTGCGACTCACGGGAGCGCGTCCACATGAGCGAGTTATCGAGTATTTTCCGCTCGAGTGCTTCCGGGCTGTCGAAGCGTTCGGAGAAACGTTCTGCCGTGCCTTCGTAGCGTTGCGAGCGTTTGGCGCCGAGGGAGGAGAATTTGGAGTGCCACTCCTTCATCGAGATGATGTTGGAATAGCCTTCGTTGCGCTCCAAGTCATAGCTTTCGCGGTCGAGGCTGTTGCCGTAATTCTCGTTGATGCGCATGAAGTCCTTAAGGCCGGCGCTCGGATCGACTTCGCCTTCGTCGTGGCCATTGCCCGTGAGGTAGAACGGCATTTTCCGGCCGTCCTTCGTCATCGGCTGCGTAACGAGCGAGTTGCGCGGATCGACGGAGATTGAGCCGTCGGAATTGCCATCGTCATCGTCGTCTTCGCGGGAGGCCGCGGGGCGCTTTTTTTCCTCGGCGTGAGAGCGTGCTTCGGCGGCCTTGCGTTCGGCGAGGATTTTTTGGGCGCGGGCGATAACTTCGGGAGAGACGGTCCACGGAGATTTGAATCGGGGCTTTTTCGGCGCGGGCTTCGTCTCCGCTTGTTCGGCGGGTGCGTTTGCCTCCTTCGGAGCTTTTTGTTCCGGCGTATCTGCTTGGGCTTCGTCTTCCGGTTGCAGGAAAGGCGCATCGTCCGTTGCTCCGGTCGGATCCAAATTCAGTTCCAAGTCGCCGCCGAGCAGGCTGTTGTCGATGGTTCCCTTGTTGAGATTTTGAAGATTAATCCCGCGGGAGTCGTAAATGACATTGCCGTCGGCATCGTACTGGATTTCCTTGCGGGCTTCGACACCGCCGCCTTCGACAATGACGCGGTAGCCGCCGACATCTGCATTTTTAACGAATCCGGCCGCTGCGGCATCAAGCGTCCCGGCCGCCGTCAGCAATGCGACGGAGACGAGCGGGAGACAGGCTACGGAAGCGGCGGTTTTCATGCTTATTCGGCGCAGTTTTCGTTCTTTTTCAGGCGGGAGAAAATAATGAATGCGACGCCGAGCAGGGCGAGCAGTACAGAGAAGAATTGGCCGCGCGCCATGCCGAGGATGAAGGAGACTCCGGCGTCGGGCTCGCGGAAAATTTCACAGAAGATGCGGACGCCGGCGTAGAGCAGGGCGGCTTCTCCGACAAGTTGTCCGGCGGGAAGCGGTTTCTTTTTCCAGAAACGGAATTGCGTCCAAATCAGGAGGAAGAGGCCTTCGAGCGCGGCTTCGTAAAGTTGCGACGGGTGGCGCGGGAGCAGATAGGAGGTGTGCTCGATACCGCCGAAAATGAGCGTTTTGTATTTAAAGACAACGGCCCAGGCGACGTCGGTTTCTTTACCCCAGAGCTCGCCGTTGATGAAGTTGGCGATACGCCCGAAGAGTAGGCCCGCGGGAGCGAGCGTGACGACGATGTCGCACAGACGCAGGAAACCGCAACGGGTACGGCGAGCCGTCCACCAGGTGGCCGCTAAAACGCCGAGCATGCCGCCGTGGCTTGCCATGCCGCCTTGCCAGACTTGAAAGAGCGAAAGCGGGTCGTTCAGCAGTTTGTCGGGGGCGTAGAAAAGCATGTAGCCGAGGCGTCCGCCGACGATGACACCGACAACCAGCGCGAGCAGGAAGTTCGTCTGTTGGTCGGAATTCAGCGGTGAGCGGCCCCGTTTGTAGTAGAAGCTCAGCAACCAGGCGCCGACGAGAAAGCCGGCGAGATAGGCGAAACCGTACCAACGGATACCGTCGAGGAAAAATCCTTCCGGAAATTCAATGATAAACGGGCTCAGGTCGTGTACCCAATAGCCCGGAGTCGGAGAGGGGGTCGTTGCGGGGAGAGCGGCGAGCATGGTCTTTAGAGCGTGTAGCCGACGATGGTGATGCCGAGGCGCGCGGCTTCGGCGAGGACTTTTTCCTTTTCGAGGATCACGACGTTGTCCGTTTGCAGGGCGACGTTTTTGATGCCGCCCATTTCAAGCGATTCGAGCGTGCGCATGCCGAAGCAGGGAACGTCGAAGCGGTAGTCGTGACCGGGTTTGACGGTTTTGACGAAAAGCGGATTTTTCTTCGGAATGTCGGCACAGCGACGCAACATTTTGTCTGTCCCTTCGTAGGCTTCGACGGCGGTGACGGTGCCGCCGGAGACGACGACACCCTGGCCGATGGCCAGGCGCGCGCATTCCTTGGCAATGCGGATGCCGTATTCGAGCGCAAAGTCGTCGATGTACTTTGCTTTTCCGACGAGCGTGCCTTCCGTGGCGAGTTGGTCGTCCATGAAGGCGCGGGCATCGAGTTGGCGGACGCCGATTTTGGCGGCTTCGTCGGCAACGGCGCCGAAGATTGTGTGGGCGTTGCGTTCTTTCAGGCGGGCCAAAATCAGCGCGGCTTTCAGGTCGGGCACGAGCCCGCCGAAGAGGCGTTTCGGTGCTACTTGGCCGCACATGACGAAGTAGCGGGAGCCGAGTTTTTTCAGGGAATTGAGAAACTTCCCGAGTTGTCCGAGCTTGATGGTGATGACGCGTTCCGGCGGGAAGCTTGCGACGAAATCGTCGTCCACTTCGCCTTCAATTGCGATGAGCGATACGGGCACGCCGGCCTTGCGTGCGTTGTCCGCGAGGATGCGCGGGTAGGTGCCTTTTCCGGAGAGCAGAGTCAGCTCGGCACTCGGATCGTAATCGTCGGGGAGGAATCGCGAAAGCATCGGAGCAGGGGATGCGTGGAAGATTATTTGCTCCAGTCGAGCATGCGCTTGAGCGGCGTGTAGGCGGCGAGGCGCAGGTCTTCGGGAAGCTTAATTTCCGGCGACATGTTTTTGAGGCAGTCGCGCAACGTTTCCGGCGTGTTCATCTTCATGAACATGCATTCGTTGCAGGCGCAGGTGGCGGTCGGGCCGGCGACGAATTTCTTATTCGGAATTTCCTGGCGCAGTCGCGCAATCATGTTGGTTTCCGTGACGATGATAAAGGTATCGGCCGCCGACTCCTTACAGAAAGTTACCATCTTTTCCGTGCTGCAAACGATGTCCGCCGTGGCGCGGACGCTTTCGACGCATTCCGGGTGGACGAGCACCGGCGCTCCCGGGAATTGCTCGCGGGCGCGTTGGATTTCTTTGACGCTGAAAAGCACGTGCGCGTAACACGAACCCGGCCACAGGCGCATCTTGCGGCCGGTTTGCGCCGTGACCCACGAGCCCAAATTCTGGTCGGGAACAAAAAGAATTTCGCGGTCGGCAGGGACGTTTTCGACGATTTTCTTGGCGTTCCCGCTCGTGCAGATGACGTCGGCGAGTGCCTTGACCGCCGCGCTGCAATTGATGTAGGCGACGACGTAAAGATTCGGGTTTTGGGCTTTGACGGCTGCGAGTTCCGCCGCATCGCAGGAATCCGCAAGCGAGCAACCCGCTTCGACCACGGGAAGCAACACCGTTTTCGACGGGTTGACGATCTTCGCCGTTTCGGCCATGAAGTGGACGCCGCAGAAGACGATGACGTCGGCATCCTTTTCCGCTTCCGCCTGGTAGGCGAGCCCGAGCGAGTCGCCGACGTAGTCCGCAACGCGTTGGATTTCCGCGCTTTGGTAGTTATGAACCAGAAGAATGGCGTTACGCTCTTTCTTCAAGCGAAGAATTTCTTCCTGAATCGGAGTCAGCGGCGGCAAATTGCCGTTGAGCGAATCGTAAACTTTCAGAGAGAAGGGAGTGTTCATCGATATCAATTTTTTGCTCTATTAAACGCCGTTCCCGGTCCCGGCGCAAAGTTTTTTTGTCCGCGCAGGATTCGTTTTTGCCCGGCGGCAAACGCGCTTGCTTTTCGCGCAGGAGCTTTACAGAGATGTTTCCGCACGGGAAACTGAAAAGGAGTATGCCTCCGCCGTTTTCCGACGGAGGCATCTTTTCGCCCTATTTTTTTATTGACTCTAAGAGAAGCAATATCAGAATGAGGACAACAATTACGGATTCCATTATCTGTGGGACCTCCAATACAAACCGCCAACGGTTGCAGCCGTTGGCGGTTACTTGTTTTCAGCTCCGCCGTGGTTTGCGGTCAGACGCGCGAGCTTATCCGCGTTTGGCGCTAAGAGTATCGGACTGTGTAAAAGAACGGCTTTTCATAACGAAGAACGGGCTAATAGTTAGTGGAATTTCCTTTCTTGCGCAATAGAAGAATGCGCTTTGCGGAGAATTGCCTTCCGGTGCACGCTCGGGAAAATTTCCGCTTTTCACGCGGCAGGAAGTGAATTATTCTGCCTCGCATGAAAGCTTTATTCCCTGTTTTCCCGAAACGTTCGGGGTTTACGCTCGTTGAAGTCTTGGTGGTTGTCGGCGTCATTGCCGTGTTGGCCGCAGTTACCGTCGGCCTGCTCGGACCGGTTGAGAATGCCATTCGTACGTCGAATGCGAAGACGCAATGCGACAAGATTTCGTTGGCGCTGAATGATTTTAAATCGACCTACGGAGAGTATCCGATGCTCGAGGGCGAAGGCGATCAGGAAGAATGGGAAGAATTGCTCATGGATACGATGCGCGGGGATAAAATCCTCGTTCGCCGCGGCGGGAAGATGCAGCTCGTTGATTTCGACGAGGACAAA
>JAZRTJ010000089.1:0-13068 GCA_045651925.1 Candidatus Spyradenecus sp.
TTCGCCGCCGTCAGCCCGGCAATTCCGCCGCCGAGCACCAGCACTTTTTTCCCCGTCATGGCTTAGCCGATGATATTGATGACGTGTTCGAGGATCTCGCTCGGAGCCGCAAGCTTCCCCCGCCCTTCATAACCGCAGGCAAGCATGCCCGCCGCCGGTTCGACAATGACGTTGCCGCGGAGGCGCAGCTTGTCGAGATTCTCCTGCGTCGCCGGGTGATCGAGCATATTGCAGTTCATCGCGGGGGCAATGACGACCGGCGCGCGCGTCGCCAGATAAGTGCAGGAAACGACTTCCGGCGCAAGGCCGTTCGCGAAGCAGGCAATCATATGCGCGGTCGCGGGCGCCACAAGGAAAAGGTCCGCCCAACCGGCCACGGCGATGTGCTCGGGCACCCAATCTTCGCCTTCCGCCCAGAGATCCGAAATCACGGGGTTGCGGGAAAGCGTCTTCAGCGTAAGCGGCGAAATGAAACGCGCCGCTTCCGGCGTCATCAGCACGCGCACCTGCGCACCTTCCTTGACCAAAAGCGAGACGATTTCGGCCGCCTTATAAGCGGCAATGGAGCCGGTAACGGCGAGAGCGATTTTTTTATTTTCGAGAAACATGGATGTGTAAACTCCGGGAAATTAAGGGGCAAGGCGATTGATGGCCCAAGCGGAAGCATTTTCGTCTTCCCGCGTATATTCAAAACGATCGTGAAGCCGGTTCGGACGTCCCTGCCAAAATTCGATGCGCGCGGGGACAACGCGGTACCCGCCCCAAAAATCCGGCAACGGCACCTTGCCTTCGCTGAACTTGCGCTTCATTTCGTCGAGCTTTTTCAAAAGAATCGAACGCGAGGAAATCACGCTCGACTGATGCGAGACCCAGGCACCGAGTTGGCTGCCGTGCGGACGGCTGATAAAGTACTTGAGCGATTCCGCCGCAGAAATCTTTTCGACGCGCCCTTCAATCGCCACCTGCCGTTCAAGCGTCACCCACGGGAAGAGGAGCGCCGCCCGAGGATTTTCGCGAATCTGGACCGCCTTACGCCCCGTGTAATTTGTGAAAAAAACAAACCCGCGCTCATCATAAGCCTTCAGAAGCACGGTACGCGCAGAGGGCATGCCGTCGGCGCCGACGGTGCAAAGCGTCATCGCGTTCGGCTCCGCAATCTTAGCCGCACAAGCCTGTTCGAACCAAAGACGGAATTGGTCGAAAGGCGATGCCGCCAAATCCGGCAAATCCAAGCCGGCACGCGTATATTCCTCGCGAAAATTGTAAAGCTCCATGGCACACAAATCATAAAAGGAAGTTCCGAAAACTCAATTATGAATGGCAAGTTTCGTCAGAACAATCAGCCCCGCCCTGCCCCAAACGCCACTCGTTCCGATTCCGAAGATTGTTGAAAATTTTCTTGCACGCCACAAACACAATTACTATTAATTCGATATAGTTTAACTAAATGTATGGCTAAATACGCAACCACGAAAACAATCCTGACGGGAATCACCTGCCTAATCGCAGGAGCAATCCCCCTAAGCACTCTAAGTTTTTTCGCCATGTTCTAAATTCAAAATAAACGCTCTTCGGGAAAGTAAGCCCCTGTCCTTCTCCCGAAGAGCGGCTAAAGCGCAAAGCCAATTTAGTGCCGACTTTAATTTCTTAGCTAATCAAATAAATATGAAAAATACACTACTGACAGGAATCGCCCTCCTTGCGGCCAACACTGCCCTCGCGAATGTCCACGACATTCTCACTTGGGGAGACGGAAACGTCGACGGAGGACAAAAATTGGAACTCACTGGAGAACTCACGTCTGACCAATCATGGAAAGCCGATAACACCGGATTGACTCTCTACCTTTCAAACGGTATCGGAATTTCCACCGGTCCGCTTCCAATCAACAACTTCTCGTCTTCAACATGGAGCAATTCCGAAGCCTTAGACGCCCTTTACGCCGCCTCTGGAAAATCTTCTATCGATGACTTTAGCGGCCTAACCAAGGGGCTTTTTGTCGGTGCTAAAAACAGCTCCTCCACGGACGGCATCAAAATAGAATTTCGCGGCTTCGAACTCGGGAAAAGCTACAAAATTGCCCTTCTAGTAAAGCCACAAGACAATAGACTGACTATCCGTACGGGCGGGTCCGCCGGCGGCGGCTACGGCCTAAACATCGTCTGCCAATACGGTGATATGGGCACCCAAGACTGGACAACAAGTAGCGAACGTTGGAATCAGGCTCCAATCACGGCAGGCTCTCAAACTCTGGTAACCCTTGACGTCACACCGACGCACGCGGACAGTGCCTTGGTGTTATTTTTTGACAATGAAAACAATAGCCAAACAACCGGAGTTTCCGCATTCGCAATCGGCACGATTTCCATTTCTGCCATTCCCGAGCCCTCGACCTTCTCCATACTGGCAGGCATAGGAATGCTTACCTTGGTCGGTACACGCCGGAGAAAACGCGCCTAATCACTTCGCATCACAGTAAGCGAACCGGACTAATCGAAGCTCTCCCGCAAGACACAGGCAACGGGCTTCGATTAGTCCGGCCATTCGCTTTCCGGCAAAACGTCCTTTCCCAAGCAAGGCTTAAGGTGGCCTCGTTGGAATCCCGGATAAAATTGAATTGCATAAAAATTTCATCAGGATTCTAATTACTCTTTATTTTTTCAATCTATTCCCGCCAGACAATGAGACATTTTCTGAAAGAAACTGATTTGAGCGTCGAAGAAGCCGCTTACGTTTTTGAACTTGCCGCGAAGCTGAAGGCCGGACGCGGAAGTGCGGACGCGCCGAAGCCGCTCGCTGACCAATCCTGGGGTCTGCTCTTTTTCAAGAAATCGACGCGTACGCGCGTTTCCTTCCAAGTCGGCGTACGTGAGCTCGGCGGCAATCCCGTCATGCTCAACGCGGATGACATGCAGTTGGCTCGCGGGGAAACGCCGGAAGACACGGCGAAAGTGCTTTCCCGCTACCTGCACGGTATGGTAATCCGTTGTCACGAGCACTCGCTGCTCGAAACCTTCGTCAGCGAAGGCTCGATGCCGGTCGTCAACGCGCTCTCGGATTTTCTCCATCCCTGCCAGTTCTACACGGACATGTTCACGCTTGCGGAGCGCTGGAGCGGCGGAGACGCCAAGCAAATGGGTGCTTCGTTGCGCGGCCGCAAAATCGTCTTCATCGGCGACACGGCCTGCAATATGGGCAACACCTTTGCGCTTGGTTGCGTGCATCTCGGTATGGAAGTCGTGCTCTGCGGTCCCGCAGGCTACGAACCGCCGGCAGAGCTCTACAAGCAATTTGAAGCAGACGGCATTGCGCCGAATTTCACGTTCACGACCGATCCCGAAGCGGCCGCCAAGGGCGCCGATGTGCTTTACACGGACGTCTGGGTCAGCATGGGTATGGAAGACGAAAAGGAACGCCGCCTCCGCGAATTCCGTCCCTATCAGGTCAACGAGCACCTGATGTCGCTTGCGAAGAAGGATGCGTATTTCATGCACTGCCTTCCCGCGCACATCGGCGAAGAAGTTTCCGAAGGGGTCCTCAAAGGCCCGCAGAGCATCATTTTCGACGAAGCGGAAAACCGCTTGCACACGCAGAAAGCGATTCTCGCGTTCCTCGCTCAGGAAAACGCCAAACTGAAGGCGTAAATCAAGTCCCGAGCGCTCAACAAAAAACGTTCCCGTGAAATCGCGGGAACGTTTTTTTGTGTCCGGACGCAAGAACGCCTGCTAATAGAGCTTCTTTCCGAAGACCATGAATTTGCGGAAATGCAGGAAGGTGTTCCCGTCGCCGACTCGCGTGACGCGCACATAGCGTCCCTTCACCGGCGGGAAAGTAAACTTCCACTCGTTTTCGGCCTTATCGGCGCGTGCAACTTCCTTCCACGCCTTGCCGTCTTCGGAGATTTCGAGCTTAAACGGCACGGCGCGCCAATTGTTTTGGGTGTGAATGTTTTCGATGTAAACGGCCGCGATTTCAGCCGTCCCGCCCAAGACGACCTCCGCCCAAGGGGCATTTTCCGACGCCGTATGGAAGTTGGACGTGCAGGTTTTGCCATCGATAACCTCCCGGTAAACCTCCGGATGGTCCCAATTCGAGGTCGTCGAAATTCTCAAAAGCCCCTTGTCGGAGAGCAGCGGGAACTGCGTGAAATTTCCGAGGCTGACGGGTTTGCGTCCTGCCGGAGCAAAAGCTTCCCGTAAATCGCAGAGGCTTTGAAATACGGCAATGTTCTCCGCTTGAGCGGCCTCGCGGATGGCTCCGGCGAGGAAGCGCGAAATATCCGTTTCGCCGCCTTTGCTCTTGAGCAAATCCGAAATTGCCGAGACGTAAAGGGATGCACTTGACGCATCCTTCAAGAACTTAGCTCCGCCCCAGCGCATGACGATGCCGAACGCGTCTTTCGTGCCGTATTGCCCGTTGAGCGCAGCATTAAAAAGCGTAAAGTTTTTCACGGAATTATCACCGAGCATCTTCGCGTGACGATCGAGTATTTCACCGAAATTGCAGAATTCCGCCGTCGCGCGATCGCCTTGACGGATGATTCCGTGCAAGCGGATAAACTGCTGGAGCAACGCATCCTTGCCGCCGGATTTTTCAATGGCGGGGAGCGCATTTCTTTCGACGAGTTTCCATGCCGGAAGCGGATGATTTTTGAGCCCTTGCGCCGCCGCAACCGCAAATTCCTTCCAGGCTTCCTCGGGCACATTCTGCGCTGTTGCCAAATACTTTTCGTAGGCGTCCCAAAGATCGTAGGAACTCGGGGACAGCTCTGCGGCCCGGCGATAGGCCTCGGCGAATTTCGGATTGAAGTCGTACAGCACGCGCAAATCCAATTCGAGCCCGCGGGCGCCGCCGAAATTGAAATACTGCAATTCGAAACTCTGCTTTCCGGCGGGAACTTCGATGGTTTTCCGCTTCAGATCCATGCCGTGACAGCCGTCGTTGTCCAAAATCGTTTTTCCGCCGAGCACAAAGCGCGAACCGTCGTCACTGCGCAACGAAACGAGGACTTCCGACGGCTTCGGGAAATTGTACTCACCCTTCCAAGCCAAGAGCACTTTGTCCGTCTTGCCGTCTGCGTTCAAATCGAATCCGTTGCAATTTTTTTCTTCGCGGAGCTTTTTGACATCGGCCCATTTTTCCGGGAGCTTCCGTCCGTGCCAGCTCTCGTAAACCAGACGCGTCATCGCCGAGCGTTGCGGCTGCGGCTCGGCTTTCCGGCGCGCCGTTTCCGCTTTCCAGAATGCACGAAGCGCGTTTTTCCGGCCTTTCGCGTAAAACGTATCGGCGGTCAAATCGAGGAAGGCAAATTCCCAGCTCCAAAGATTAAAATGCGTCCCGGTGTAGGGCCAAACATTGTTGCCGATGCCCCAAGTTTTCGTCTCCGGCAGGTAGAGCGAATAGGCACAGTGCTGCGGCTGGCCTCCGGGCGTGGACGGCAGGCCGTTCGCCTTCGCTGCAAGCGAGCCGTAATACGAAAGCGCACCGCAGACGCCGCCGACGATGCGGGAAGCCTCACGAATATTATATTTTCCGTTCCAGGGCTTGAAATAATCGCTCCCGTGAATGGAATCGCCGAAGAAATTGTAGGTACGATACGGCACGAACCAGCAGGCCCCGTAATAACGGCGCGGCGGGATGTGATGGTTTTTCGCCATGTAGAGCAATTCTTCGGCATTCGTCTGCGCCGGCGTAATGACGTAGCGCATCAACGCGACCGGCAATTTGTCCGCGCCGCGATAGAGGAGCTTGCGGGAGCGGATATCCAAAATCGCGCCAAGGTAGTCCCCCAACTTGGCTTCGTCCGCCTCGCCGGCATTCAACGCCGCCGCAATCGCCCATTTCTTCGTATAGCGGGAACTCAAAATTTCCGGGAAACGATAGACCAAATTATCCAAACACAACAACGCCGCGTCGTAGGAGGGTTTTGCCGGACCGCTTCCGAAAAAATCCTCCAGCCCGCGACCGTCCGCAAAAAACTTCTGCAAAAATGCCGCCCCGCCCTTGCGCGCCGCAATCGTCTTCAAGGTACTCTCGGCAATCGTTGCCCGCGCATAATGGTAAACCGTCTCGTACTTTTTCGGAGCCGGCGGAAAAACGAAACGCTCTCCCTTCGCCGCCGGACGCACGGGTGCCGTTTTTTTCGGCTGAGCGACCTCAAGCGCCTTCCCGTCGAGCATCGCAAGCATCCCGCGCGCCGCCCAACCGAAGTGCGTCTTCGGATTCATTGCGGCGACTTCCTGCAACAATGCGCGATTGGCCTCTTTCTTTTCGGGGACATTGCGGTAGAGCACGAAGCTCAAAAGCTTCAGCCCCTGCTTCTGATTCACGGAAAGGCGTTGCGTCTTTTCCGGAGTCGAAAGCGAAGCAATGAATTTTTCTCCGTCTTCGAATTTCTTTGCCTTCGCAAAGTCCTGCACCTTGTAAACCGTTTCCGAGGGATTAAATTCGAAAGCATTTCTCCAACCGGAGGCATCCTGCGGGTCAAGCTCGCGCAAGCGGTCCCACGCGGTCTTCATCCCGCGGGCATCTTTCGAGCGCGACAGGCCCAAATCGTCGAGCGTCAGCTTGATTGCCTTGCCGGCCGATTCCGCCGTGTTGTCCGCTAAAAATTCTTCGACCTTTTTCGCGCGGGAGCGGCCTTTTTCGACTAAAGACAAAAGGCGCTTGCGGGAAGTATTCCAAGCCAGCCCCTGCTCCAAAAACACACAGCGGCCTTGAGCGTCAAAATAAGCCAAACCGGGGTAACGCTCCAATTCAAAGCGAATCGCCTTTTGCTTTTCGTGCCGGGCCTTGGCAGCATCCGTCAGCACTTGCGGCTCATCGACGACGACGCATTCCAGCCCCGCGTCCTTCGCGAATTGCGCCTGCGTAAAAATCTGTTCCACCGCGGCACTCGCGTCGCACCAATCGCTGCCGACATACAAGACGGCCTGCTGAGCATTCAGTCCGAGCGGAGAAAGCGCCGCCAAAGCGCCTCCCAAAACGCAAACGGAAAATTTCAAAAAAGGTTTCAATCCCTGTTTACGCATCATGGTATTAAAATGTTTGTTTTATTCCGCGTAGAGCGTCGGATCGGGCACGCCTGCCGCGCGAAAGGCCTCGCGGCGCTCAACGCAGGTCGAGCATTTGCCGCAATGCGTTTTTCCGCCGTTGTAGCACGACCAAGTCAATTCCAAAGGCGCATTCAAGCGGGCTCCGAGACGCACGATTTCCGCTTTATCCATATCGACGAACGGGCGTTCCAGACACACGCGGTGCCAATCCGAAATTTGGACAACGGCATCGAGCTTTTCCGCGAACTCCGGACGGCAATCCGGATAAATCGTGTGGTCGCCGCCATGCGCCGCATACGCGATCGTGTCGCATTTTTCGGCGATGGCCCAAGCGGTTGCCAGCGAAATCAAAATCAGATTCCGCGCTGGCACCACGGTCGTTTTCATCCCCGCTTCATCGTAGGCGCCTTCGTAAACCGGCACCTCCGCATTCGTCAGGCTGTTGTTGCCGAAAAACGGCGCCAGCGAACGCAAGTCCGCCAAACGGTATTCGACGCCGAGGCGCGCGCAAACGGCACGGGCCGCATCGATTTCGCAGCGGTGGCGTTGCCCGTAGTCAATGCCCATGGCAAGCACTTCCCGCCCTTCCGCGACGAGCTTGGCCAGCAGGACCGTCGAATCAATTCCGCCGGAAAGAAGAACGATGCTTTTGCGAGGACTGAGAGCTTCCATTTATTTCTCGGGTTGAGCCATGAGGCTGATAAGGCGTTGATTAAATTCCTCCGCCGGATCGTGTCCCATCTGGCGCAACGAGTGTACCATTACGGCGACTTCGACGAGACGCGCCATGTCGCGCCCGGAACGCACCGCCAATTGGATGTGCGGGACCTTGCGGCCGAGAATGTCCAATTCCTGCAATTCGAGTCCGGTGCGGTCTTCCTCCATGCCTTCCTCCCAATGCACAAAGGAAATAACCAAATGGATGGTCTTTTCCCGGCGCACGGAACGAATCCCGAACATGCTGGCGACGTTGATGATGCCGATTCCGCGGCACTCCATAAAGCCGCGCGAAATTTCCTTGCCGGTCCCGATCAGCGAATCCTCGCCGACCAAGCGCACCAGGACGTAGTCGTCCGCCACGAGCGAATGCCCGCGCTCAATCAGCGCCAACGCGCATTCGCTCTTCCCGACCCCGCTTTCCCCGCGTAGCAGCACGCCGACCCCGCGCACGTCGAGCAAAGTCCCGTGCAAATTCGTTTTCAACGCGAATTTCTGCTCAAGCAAAAGCGTCGCCTCCGCCGTAAAGTCCTTGGACTTCATGCGGGAACGCAAGATCGGCACCTTGTAGCGGTCCGCAAGCGCCACCATCGACGGCGTCGGATACAGTCCGCGCGAAACGATAATCCCCGGAATGTTTTTCTGGAAAATTTCTTCGAGAATAACGCGTTGCGTTTCCGGACGCAGGTCTTCGAGATAGGAGATTTCCCCGGCCCCGAAAAGTTGGAGGCGACGGCTCCCGAAATGCTTGAAATAGCCGGTCAGCGCCAAAGCCGGACGATTCATCGACTTTTCGCCGATAACATTGTCCAAGCCCTCGTCGCCGGCGACAATTTCCATCTCCAGGCGCTCTTTTGCCGACTCGTAAAACTCGCGCACGCGCACCTTCGTCGGCGGATGCGGCTTGCACACGAATTGATCCCGGCTCACGGCCGGCAACTCGTTTGCATCGGGCCAAAGCTCGTTCGAATCGCCGAGATCGACTTCGGACATAGCGCTATTCCTTTCCGTGAACAGGGACGCCTTGGGTGAGATACTCCGCAGGAACGGCGTATTGCTTCTGGAGGCGCTTCAGTTCCGCTTTCAGCTTCGCCGTAACCGCTTCCGTTCCGGGCGTACCGTAAACGTTCTTAATTTCCGTCGGATCGGCGTTCAGATTGTACAGTTCCCAAACGTCTTCCTTATAGAAGTGAATGAGTTTCCAGTCTTCCTTGCCGTCGTGCGAACGGAAGTTCACCGCACAGTGGCGACGCACCGCGTGCTCCGCCGGGAATTCGTAGTACTGATAGTAAAGCGAATTACGCCAATCCGGGTGCATCTCGCCGTCAAGCAGTTTCTTGAAAGATTCGCCCTGCATTTCTTCCGGCACCGCGATTCCGCAGGCATCGAGGAAGGTCGGCGCAAAGTCGATATTCTGCGTCAGCTGTTCCACCTTCGAGCCGGGTTTGATTCCCGGACCGCACATCATAAGCGGCATGCGGAACGATTCTTCGTAGGCAAAGCGCTTGTCGAACCAGCCGTGCTCGCCGAGGTAGAAACCCTGGTCGGCGGCGTAAACCACAATCGTGTTTTTGTCCAAACCGGTCTTCTTGAGATAATCCAAGATCTCGCCGACGCCTTCATCCACGCCGCGAATCGTCGCCAAATAATCCTGCAGGTAACGCTGATAGGCCCAGCTTTGGAACTTGCGGAGCTTGTCGCGATTGGCTTCGAGAATCTCCGTCTTGCCTTCACGGCGCGCCTTCTTGAGCGCATTGAGCTCGGCTTCCGTCATGATGCCCGAATCAAAAAATTCGGTGTTCTTTTTGGCGTACGCCTTGATGAAGCGCTGATACTGCGCGTCGCTCATGTGCGGCGGGAACATCCAGCGCGGGAGCGTGTGGTTGTCGCGCGACGGGAAAAGTTTCAGGTCGGCCGCCCAACGGAACGTCCACAGAATCGACATGTCCTGCTTGGCGGCGGCATCGCGTCCGGCGTAATCGTCAAAAAACGTCGGCGGTTCCGGGAATCGGACATTGTCGAAAAGGTTGTAATATTTTTCCTTCGGAATCCAGTTGCGGTGCGGCGCCTTGTAGTGGACCATGAAGAAGAACGGCTTGCCCGCTTCGCGCTGACCTTCAATCCAATCGATGGCGCGGTCCGTGACGATTTCCGTCGAGTAGCCTTCCGGACGCTGGTGATAAGCCTTGCCGGGAAGGCGCCCCTGCGCGTTGCCGCAATACAGATCCGGATTGATGTACTGCCCCTGCCCTTGGAAAACCTGCCAGGAATCAAACCCCGTCGGGTCGGCCGGGATATGCCATTTGCCGACGATTGCCGTGCGGTAGCCGTTCGCGCGGAAGACCTTCGCCACGTTGTTTTGTCGGTTGTCGAAGCGGCCCCATTCGTTGCTCATGTAGCCGTTTGCGTGCGAATGCTTCCCCGTGATGATACAGGCGCGGGAAGGGCCGGAAATGGAATTCGCGCAGTAATTGCGCATGAAAAGCGCACCTTGGTTTGCAATGCGGTCGATGTTCGGTGTCGGCGCCAACTTCGAGATCGGATGACCGTAGGCACTAATCGCCTGCACCGCGTGGTCGTCGCTCATAATGTAGATGATATTCGGACGGGAAGACGGCGAAGCTTGCTCCGCGGCAGCGGAAAGTCCGACTCCGGAAAAAATCGAAAGCGCAATAGCACTGCAAAGAGGGTACAACGAATTTTTCATGATAAGGAAAGATTAGAGATTAAAGATTAAAGGATAAAGATTAAAGAAAGCAAAAAGGGATAGCGGATAACTGATAACGGATAGGGAGCTCTGTAAGAGAGGTTAAAGATTAAAGAAGCTCCGGGCGAAACCAGACATCGGGAACCTTGATGCTTGGCGCTTTTTCCGCCGCCGTAGGCGTCTTCACTTATCCGTTATCAGCTATCCGCTATCACTTGCGCCGCAGGCTTCTTTAATCTTCAATCTCTTTGCTACTTAGCGATCAGGTCGTAGGCCTTGTAGCCGGTGACGGTCACTTCCGCGAATTCGCCGACGGGCAGGCTCTTCGGCACGTAAACCACGCCGTCCACGTCGAAGCCGTCGCCGGCCGCACGGGCGATGCCGGGTTCGTCCACGAGCACGCGGATTGTTTCGCCGACGCGGGAGCGCATCCGTTCCCGGGAAATTTTCTGGAGCAGAACCATCGTTGCGTTCCAGCGGCGCACCTTTTCCGCCGGGGCTACCTGATTATCCATCAGCGCCGCACGCGTATTTTCTTCCTTGGAATACTGGAAGACGCCGACGCGGTCGAATTCTTCTTCGGCGAGGAAAGCCGAAAGTTCCTCGTAATCTTCCTGCGTTTCGCCCGGGAAGCCGACGATGAAGGTCGAGCGAATGACGGCCTTCGGAATCCCCTTGCGAATTTTCTTAATCAAATCGCGGATGTACTTTCCGTCGGTTTCACGCTTCATCGCCGAGAGCATATTGTCGGAAATGTGCTGGAGCGGAATATCGACGTAGGGAACGACTTTCTTGCATTTCGCAAAAACGGAAATCAGTTCGTCGCTCCAGTGCGCCGGGTGCGTGTAAAAAACACGAATCCAGAAATCCCCGCGAATGCGGTTAAGCGCCCGCAATAAGGTCGCGAGCGAATCGCCTTCTTCGGAGCTGACCTTCGTCGTTTTGCCGGCACGCGTTTGCTTCCACGTGTCCATGCCGTAGTAGGTCGTATCCTGGGAAATGAGATTAATTTCTTTAACGCCGTTGACCTGCACGAGGGTTTTAACTTCGGCAACAATATCGTCAATCGGACGCGAGCGGTGTTTTCCGCGAATACCCGGAATCGCACAAAACGCGCAGCCGTGGTTGCAACCTTCGGCGATTTTGACATTGGCGATATGCGGAAGCGTGAGACGCGCGCGCGGGGTTTCGTAGTCGGGAATGTAGCGCGGACGCTTCGTCACGGCGACAGGAGCCAACCCGTCTTTGGAAACCGGTTTGCCGGAGCAAAGTTTCTCGACGAGCGGCGCAATTTTTCCCAATTCGTCGATTCCGATAAAGGCATCGGCCTGCGGAATCATTTCGCGAATCTTCTCGCCGTAGCGCTGCGGCATGCATCCGGCGACGATGATTTTGAGCGGCTTGGCGCTCTTGCGGCGGCGTTTGGCTTCCTTGGCCATTTCGGAAATCGCCTCCAAGCTTTCTTCCCGTGCGTCGAGAATGAACGAGCAGGTATTGACGACGACGGCATCCGCTTCGCGCGGATCCGCCGTAAGGTTCATTCCGGCTTCGAGAAGTCGGCCGATAAGCACTTCCGAGTCCGATTGATTTTTGGGACACCCCAAAGAGACGATTCCGACAGTTGTCATAATGAGCCGCAGGTCTAAGGATAAAAACGTTTCGGAGGCCGATTAGTACTTCGGCGCGCCCGGTTCCTCCATCTCGGCGATACGCGCCATGAATCGGCGGGAGGCCTCGCGGAAGCGGTCCGGAAAATCCTTACCCGGGTCGAATTCTTCCGGATACATCGGCTTGCCGAAGCAGACTTTCAGTTCTGCGCGCTTCGGCAGGAAAGTGCCGCGCTGGAGGACTTCATTGGTACCGAAAAGGCGAACCGGCACAACGGGAACACGCGCCTTGCAGGCAATCAGACCGGCACCGCCCTGGGCTTTGCCGAACTTGCCGTCTTTACTGCGTGTACCTTCCGGGAAAAGCAAAATCGAGTGACCGTCACGCAGCACCTTAAACATTTTCTTAAACGCCGCCACGTCCGAGCCGCCGTCGCGGTCAACGGGAATCACATTGCAATGCGGCAACACGCGTCCGAGAATCGGATTGTCGTTAAGCGTTTTACGCGCCAAAAAGAACATTTCTTTCGGAATGCACGAACCGATCAGCGGCGGGTCGATGAAGCTGACGTGGTTGCTCGCGATGAGGCAACCGCACTTGGGGATATTTTCCAAGCCGTAAACATCCAGACGCCCGAAGGTGTGCATGAATGCACGCGCGCCGTAATAAACCAACGAGTAAAGCAGTTTGTCCGTAAACATTTCCATGGTTAAGCCTTTTGTCCGAGTTTTTCCCGAATCATATCGGAGATTTTATCGACAACCTGTTCCAAATTCAAGAATGTGCTGTCAATCAGGGTTGCGCCTTCCGGACAAGCCAGCGGAGCCGTTTTGCGGGAAGCGTCGAGTTTGTCGCGCGAGGCAATCGAATCGCCGATGCCTTCTGCGGCGCGGCGGCGTTCCCGGGCGGCAACATCCGCCGTCAGGAAAATGCGCAGATCCGCGTCCGGGAAAATCACGGAGCCGATGTCGCGGCCGTCCA
>JAZRTJ010000090.1:0-15457 GCA_045651925.1 Candidatus Spyradenecus sp.
ATCCCTTGCCGATGCCGCCGAGATCGAGGCTGGCGCCGTGAGTGATACAGCGGATTCGGCGCTCGGGTTCCAGCGCGAGGGTGCCGAATCGGAAATCTTCGAAGGCTTCCCGCCATTCGGGCATTTCGTCGCAGAAGCCTCCGGCGCAGGCAAGGTTTTCTCGATTTTGTTTTTTCCAGAAATCAATGAGTTTCCCCGCGCTCGGGTCGAAAGCGCGCCGCGTGGCATGGGCTATTTTTTGGGCGGCGTTGAGACAGTCCCAGGTGTCTGTCTCAATTTCGAGGCTTTGCCCGGCTTGCAGTGCGTTGGCGCGTGCGATATCGGAAGACGGGATAAAGCGGCTGAGAGCTTTTTCGAGCCGGTCGATTCGGGTGAAAGCTTCTTCGGCGATGCCGGCCGCGTGTTCCTGTGTGATATCGGCGTCAATGCGGATTTGCCAGCGCGTCGCCATGGCGACGTGGGAGAATGCGAGGATGGGAGGCATGCGCGGGGAAGGGTTAAAAAAGAAAAACCTCTTCCGAAGAAGAGGTTTGAAAGTGGAGCGGGCGAGCGGGTTCGAACCGCCAACATCCACCTTGGCAAGGTGGTACTCTACCAATTGAGCTACGCCCGCAAACTCAAATCAAATGAATGATTTAAATTATGAAATAAATGAAACACTTATTTTTGCATTTCGTCAATATTTTTTTTCAAAGAATTTCGAATATTTTTCGGAATGGGCATGAGAGCCGCTTTTTCAAGGGCTTTTGCGAAGGGATCCGAGAGGACGGTTCGGATTACCGGAAGGAGCTTTTCGCGTTTTTCCGCCGGGTAAACGAGCAGAAATTGCACGGAAAGCGGATAGTCCTGATTGTAAATATTGGCGGGAATCGGGCTGTAGGCGGTTTCGGTTTCGCCTTTTTTGTTGGCCGGAGAGATTGACAGGGTCTTCAGCGAGGCTTGACCGGTCGGCGGCGTGGCGGTCAGCGCGATGCCGTTGCCGGTGTTGAGGACGGCGCGGATGGCGTCTTCGTCGTTTGCCGTTTTGCGGGTGTCTTTGTTGAAACCGGCGCGCGGGAAGACGAGGCTTTGGAAGATAACGCCGCAGGCATTATCGTTTTCGGTACTGACGATGCGTTGGATGCGCGGGGTGCCCGTGACTTTGTTTGAGACTTCGTTCCAGGAATTGAGCGGGCTTTCGGAAAAATTGGCAAAGATGCCGCGCAATTGGAAGAGCGAGAGTTCTTCGACGGGATTGGAGTGCGGAACGACCAAATAGGCGACTTGATAGGCGAGGGCGTTGGCGCGCCAGGTTTTATCCTTAAATTCCGGAATCGCGTTGCGGTCGGCGGTCATGATCATCGCGAAGTCGATTTCGCCTTTGCGCAGTTGCTCCAGCGCTACTTTCGTTCCGAGGAGCTCGCCTTTGAGGACGAGGCGTTCGTCGATTTTTTGGAGCTCTTCCTTGAAAACGCTTTCCGCGTTTCCGGCGAGAAAGTCCGATCCGGCGTATTTGAGCGTTGCGGCGTGAAGGCAGCCTGCGAGGAAAAGGCCTGCGGCGGCCGTGATGAGAGTGATTTTCTTGAACATAGTATATATATAAAGCTGAAAGTTTTTCTCGGATTAAATTTCTTTGTCGAGGGCGCGGCGTCCGCGTTTGGCTTCGAGTCCGGCGCCGATGGACGGATCTTCGAGCAGTTTGCGGTGGAAGGTCCGGCGGGAAATGCCGAGGAAGTCCGCCGCGGCGGAGCGGTTGCCGTTTGCCTGAATCAGGGCCTGGCGCAGGAGGCGTTTTTCATTGTCTTTTTTGGAGAGCGCTTCCTTGCGGGCTTTGTTGATGGAGACGACGTTTTTGCGTTTCTCTTCGAGGGCTTCCGCGAATTTTTCGGGAATATTTTCTTCGGGAAGTTCGTCTTCCGGCTCCGGGCTTTGTTCCGGTGCGGGGATGCTCGGAATGATCGCCGTCTTTTTTTGCGGCGCGAGCGGCAGCTTCAGCGTGAAGCGCGGATCAAGGTCGTAGGGCGTTACTTCGCCGACGCCGTCGTGCATGACGACGAGGTTTTCGCAGAAATTTCTCAGTTCGCGGATATTGCCCGGCCAGCTGTAGGCGCTAAGGGCTTCCATGGCTTCGCGGGAGATGCGGACGCGCGGGAGTCCGTTTTCCTGAGCGAAGAAATTGACGTAGTGTTCGATGAGAATCGGAATATCCGTGCTACGTTCGCGCAGGGCCGGAAGCATCAGGGCGACGACGGAGAGGCGATAGTAAAGGTCTTCGCGGAAGGTGCCGGCTTTGACCATTTCCGCCAGATTGCGATTGGTCGCGCAGACCAGACGCACGTCCAGCTGAATTTGCTTTTGGGCGCCGAGGCGTTCGATGGCGTGGGTTTCGAGGAAGCGCAGGAGCTTTACCTGAGTGGCCAAATCGATTTCGCCGATTTCGTCGAGGAAGAGCGTTCCGCCGTTGGCCGCTTCAAAACGCCCGATGCGGCGCTCGTTGGCTCCCGTGAAGGCGCCTTTTTCGTGGCCGAAGATTTCGCTTTCGAGCAGGGTCGGTGCGATGGCGGCGCAGTGGACGGCGATAAAGGGTTTTTTGGCGCGCGGGGAGCTTTGGTGAATCAGTTGGGCGAAAAGCTCTTTGCCGGTTCCCGTTTCGCCGAGGAGCAACACCGTGGTCTTTGCCAAAGCCACGCGCTTGGCCTTCTCGACCGTGTTCAAAAGCGCCGGGCTGCTGCCGACCAACTTCGAAAAATTGAATTTCTGGTTGAGGCGGGAAGACATCGCGCGATTTTCCTTTTCCGTCGTGCGGGATTGGATGGCGCGCTGAATGACGATTTCGAGCTTTTCCAGATTCAGCGGTTTCGTAAGAAAATCATAAGCACCGCGGCGCATGGCTTCGACGGCGGTTTCGACGTTGCCGTAGGCCGTCATCATGATGCAGACCGGCTTGTGCGGCAGTTGCAGGGCGTGATCCACGACGGACAGGCCCGACTTTCCCGCCATGCGCAGGTCCGTCAGCACGACGTCGAAATTCTCGGAGTCCATCAGGCGCAGTGCTTCATCCGCATTGCTCGCGGTATAAACCTCGTAGGTGTCCTCAAGGGTCGAGGCCAGGCCTTCGCGCGTATTTCTTTCGTCGTCAACAATCAGGATGGAAGCTTTCATATAATGCGACATATTTTCCTTATTTCTCTTTTTTGTGCGAGAATATTTTTCAGTTTTCTTTAATACTTTGTATTGAGTCGGACTTTGTCTTTGCATTGCGGGGATTTTAGCGTTTCGGCGTTGCTTTGCCGTTTACTTGAGTCGGGGGCGCGGCTAAAATCCGGCTCTTACTTCCTTTAAATATCTCCATGACCTTTACTCTATTTATTGACTACTTAGGGACCTTTGCCTTTGCCATCAGCGGCATTCGGCGTGCCTCGGCCAAGCGCTTCGACCTTTTCGGCGCGATTGTCGTCGGTTTTGCGACCGGTTGCGGCGGCGGGACTTTGCGCGACATTATGCTCGGGCAGACGCCGTTCTGGATGCAGACGAAAACGCCGTTTTGGGAAGGCGGCTACACTTATTTGCTCGTCGTGCTTTTTGCACTTCTGTTCGTTTCCGTTTTGGGGCGTTACCTGCTCCGCATGAACGACACGATTTTTATCTTCGACGCCATCGGGCTCGGCTTGTTCACGGTCGTCGGTATTGAAAAAACGCTTGCCTGCGGCTTCCCGATTTGGGTGGCGATTCTGATGGGGATGGTGACCGGCGCGGGCGGCGGCGTCTTCCGCGATATTTTCATCAATGTCGAACCGCTTGTCTTCCGCAAGGATATTTACGCACTCGCCTGTGTGTTCGGGGGACTGGTTTATCTCGCCTGTTCTTCGATGGGGATTGATTCCGTGACGACGCAGGTGGTGACGGCGCTGAGCGTGATTGCCTTGCGCGGCATCGCGATGACGCAGCACTGGCGCCTGCCGGTCCTGCGCCGCGACGTCGCCGAATACGACGAAAACGACACGCGTGCCTGGCGGAATTTCGGGAAGGCGGCCTCGGAAGGCGTGGACCATTTCAATCTGCAGGTCGTGGCGGTGTCGATGCAGGATATTTCCGAAATCAACGATTCTGACGCAAGCGTTGTTGAGTTGTGTGCGGATGCGGATTGCGGCGGTTTGACGCCGGATCGCGACCTGATTCGCAACGCCTGCGCGCAGAGCCGCTTGCCCGTCTATGTGATGATTCGTCCGAAGGCGGACGGCTTCTGCTACTCGGATGCGGAATTCGGTCAGATGCTGGCCGACATCAAGTTTGTTGCGGAGGAAACAAAAGCAGAGGGTATTACGGTCGGTGTTATTACGCCGGACGGCAAGGTGGATGTCGAGCGCATGCAGAAGGTCATGGCGGCGGCGGGACGACTCAAGGTCACCTTCAACCGCGCGTTCGAACAAGTAAAGGATCCGGCAATAGCCTATGCCTTGCTTGCTAAGCTCGGCGTCAGTTCGATTACGGCGACGGTGTTGCCGACGCTTGACTTGCTTCCGCGCGCGCCCGTTCGCCTGCGCATCGGTGGCGGTATTACGCCGGAACACCTGCCGAATCTGCGTTCCCGCGGTCTGATGTGCATCCACATGGGCCGGGCGGTTCGCAGCAAATTGACCTTTGATTCTTCCATTGATTCTTCGAAAATCTGGGATTACACACACGCTTAGCCATGAAACGTTTATTTTTTAAAATCATCGTTACTCTAGGTTTTGTCGCTTCGCTGGCGATCGGTTTGTCGGCGGAGGAGCAGGGGGCTTTCCGCGAAAAAGCCCGGAAATTCCTCTGCGACTACATGCCGGCGCATGACCGCGGGAAAGTCACGGAAGCCTATTTGCGGGAAAATCTCGATTTGGCGCTCGCCGTACGTAACTACAACGACTGGGCGCGTACGATTCCGGAAGACATTTTTCTTAACAACGTTCTGCCGTATTCTTCCGTCGGCGAAGATGTTGAAGCTTGGCGTCCGGTGTTTTACAAGCAGTTTTTGCCTATTGTTGCGCACTGTAAGTCGGCGACGCAGGTTGTCGAAACCCTGAACGGCGAATTGTGGAAGCGCCTGAGCGTTGTTTACAGTCCGAAGCGCGATAAGCCGGACCAGGCGCCGTTTCACTCAATGCGCATCGGAATGGCCTCGTGCACGGGCTTGTCGATTTTGCTGATTGATGCCTGCCGCGCCGTGGGCGTGCCCGCCCGCTTCGCCGGTTGCCGTTGGAAAAACAAGCCCGGCAATCACTCCTGGGTCGAGTTCTGGGACGGCGGGAAATGGCATTATATCGGCGCTTTCGACTGCCCGAAAGCCGACGAATCTTGGTTCGACCCGGATGCCGCATGCTCCGTCGAAGACGATCCGTACTACGCGATTTACGCTTCGAGTTGGGCGCCGACGGGAACGGAATTTTCCGCCTCTTGGCGCAATCCCGCCGAAAAACGGGCGGCAATTCCCGCGTACAATGTGACGGCGCGTTATCTTGGCAAAAAGAAAGTCGCCGCCGAAAAGCAGTGCTCGCTGTCCCTGAATTTGCGTGATGCGTCGGGTAAGCGCGTGGCCGTCCCCGTTGTTGTCCGCGAAAAGGCGAGCGGCCGGATTTTGGCGTCGGGTACGACGCATGACGACCGCCGCGACCTGAACAACCACTTTACGTTGTTGGCGAAAGAAGGCACCGCAGTCGAAATTTATGCGCGTCCTCAGGAAAAGTCCGCGGAAATTCTGCTCGGCGAATACGTTTTCGAAGACGTTGCCAAGACGCTCCACCTGTCGCTTCCGAAGCCCTAATGAAGGAAGACTTCGTCGATTATTACAAAATTTTAGAGGTTTCTCCCGGGGCGAACGCGAAAGAGATTCGGCGGGCGTGGCGCGAAAAAATGCAACGCTTTCATCCGGATCGCCACCTCGGGGAAGAAGCTCGCTACGAGACTATTTCCAGCGAAATTAACCGCGCCTATCACATTCTCTCCAGCGAGAAATCGCGAGCGCAGTTCGACGAGACGCGGGAACGCAGGCTGGCCCAACCGGGCGCGACCGGCATCCCCGTCCTCGCCTTCTCCGAGAAAATCGTGCTGACGGTCGTCGTCGTCTGCCTATCGATTTTCTTTTTTGCGATTCCTCCGTGGGCGGACTGCGGAAATGCCTTTTTGAGTTATCTTTTTTCCGGACGCGGCGCCGACGCGATCGGCAGTCCGATTGGGCTTTCTTCCGCTCTCATCGTCCTCGTTTTTTCGGGGCTCGTCCTGCTCGGGAAATGCCTGCGGGAGCGCTTCATTTTTTTGGCGGTTTTGGAGGTCTTTTCGCTCGTCGTCGCCTGCGCGGAATCGGTCGTCGTGCCGCTTCAGGGGATGGGTTCCGTTATTATTCTCGTGCTTTTCGGTATCGGTGTTTTGTGCACGTTTTTGAGCTACGGCGAACGTAAATTCCTGCTGTGGGGCACGGTTTTCCGCATTTTTTCGCTCGTTGCCTGCGTGGCAGCTTACCGCGCCGGCGGGCTCATCTTCCACAACGCGGACGAATTGGTTTCTCTCGGTTGCCTTCTCGTGTTTGCTGCTTTTCTGGTTGCCTGCATCAACGCCGTTTCCGCTTCCGCCGATTGAACGCCCCGCGCTTGCAAAAAGATTTTAGCGGGCATTTAATTTCCGAAAATTTTTTATCGCCATGACAACTTCCGAACTTTGGTCACAAAATATTTTGGGCAACTACGGAGTCCCGCCCGCAACGCTCGTTCGCGGGCAGGGCGCACGCGTTTGGGATGACACCGGACGCGAATATCTCGATTTCTCGTCGGGCATCGCCGTGCTCAACATCGGGCATGCCCATCCGCATTGGCTCGAACGCGTGCGGGAACAGGCCGGAAAACTCGCGCATTGCAGCAATCTCTTTATCAACGAAAACGCTCCGCGCCTCGCCGAAAAAATCAACGCGCATATGGGTGGCGGTAAGGTTTTCTTCTGCAATTCCGGCGCCGAAGCCAACGAAGCGCTCCTAAAGCTTTCCCGTTTGCACGGGATGGCTAAGGCTGGCGGCGAAGAAGGAAAAATTTATAAGGTTGTCACCTGCGAAAATGCGTTCCACGGCCGCCTCTTCGGGACGATGGCCGCCACGCCGCAGGAAAAAATTCAACACGGCTTCCGCCCGCTCATGCCGAATGTCGCCGTCGCAAAACTCAACGATATCGAAAGCTTCCGCAAGCTCGTCGATGACACAACCGCCGCCGTCATTCTCGAATGCGTTCAGGGAGAAAGCGGTCTGACGCCGGCAACCCCGGAATTTCTGCGTGAACTCCGCGCGCTTTGCGACGAAAAGAACGTCCTTTTGCTTTGCGACGAAATTCAATGCGGCATGGGACGTACGGGGACGCTTTTCGGCTTCGAACAATCCGGCGTGCGCCCGGATGCGTTTTCGATGGCCAAGGGACTCGGCAACGGATTTCCGATCGGTGCCATGTGGTGCGACGACAAATTCGCCGCTTACGTCAAGCCCGGGATGCACGGGACGACTTTCGGCGGCAATCCGCTGGCAACCGCGGCGGCGCTGGCCGTCTTCGAGGTTTTTGAAAAAGAAAACATTCTGGACAATGTCAAGCGCCTCAGCCCGGCGTGGCGCGCAGGCCTGAAAAAGATTGTCGATGCCAATCCCGAGCTTTGCACGGAATTGCGCGGCGTCGGTTTCATGTCCGGTATCCGCCTCTCCGAAGCGCCCGCACCCTGGATTGCCAAACTGCGCGACGCCGGATTGCTCTGCGTCCCCGCCGGCAACAACGTCGTCCGCCTCCTCCCGCCGCTGAACGCGACGCAGGCCGAACTCGACGAAGCTCTCGCCGTGCTCGCCGCCGTTTTCGCCGCGAAATAGTGCGGCACGAAATTTGCAACGCCTTTTCTTATATGAATAGTTACACCTCCAATCCGTTCTCCGTCGCATCGGCGTCTCCCGCCGACCGCGCGAGCTTCTATCGCCGTACCTACGGCTTAGTCGCCGCCTCCTGTGCCGCCTTCGGGCTGATTCTCGCAGGCCTGCTTGCTTCGCCTTTGGCCGACCCGTTGACCGTCTTGCTCTTCGGCAACGGAATGCTCGGGTGGATTCTCGTACTCGCAGCTCTCTGGGCCGTTTCGAGCTTCGCCAACCGGCTTGCGTTCGGCGGTGCTTCGCAGACCACCCAGCTCGCCGGACTCGGCCTCTACGTTGTCGCCGAAGCCATTATTTTCACACCGCTGCTGAACGGCTGTCTGAAAATGTTCGGCGCCGGTATCGCTCTGCAGGACATCGTGGCGCCCGCCGCGCTTTCGACCTTGTTGCTTGCGGGCGGCCTGACGGCAACCGTTTTCATGACGAAGACGGATTTCTCCTTCCTGCGCGCGTTCGTTAACATCGGATTTTTCGTTGTCATCGGAGCTATCCTTGTTTTCGCACTCGCGGGCATTAATCCGGGAACCTGGTTCATCGTTGCCATGATCGCCTTTATGGCGGCGGTTATCCTCTATTATACGTGGATGGTTAAAGAGCAATTCAGCCCGGACCAGCACGTCGGCGCGGCGCTCGTCATTTTCGCGGGTATTGCGACGCTGTTCTGGTACATGATTCAGCTCTTTATGTCCCGCCGCGAATAAGCGCGTAAAAGGGCTTTTCAAAAAACACTCCCGAGTTCGTCGGGAGTGTTTTTTATTATTTCAAATGCTTACACAATCTGTATGATTTGTAGGAAATTTAACTTATTATGCAGCATCTTACCCGATTCTCCTTAATCGCTTCCCTCCTCGCCTCTTCGGCGCTCCCCGCCGCCGCCGTGACTACGATTTTCGCCCCCGGCGTTTCAATGACGAGCGGTTGGTACGACACCAATAAGGCGTTTAACAATGAAGACTACAATCTATGCTGGGCCGCAACGGCGACGAATATTATTGCTTGGTGGTTGGATCGCTATGAAGCCGGTGGCGGAGATTTGACCGGAATCAGTCGTGATACGGCGACGATCTTCAAAAATTTTCAGGATAATTGGGCGAATGAAGGAGGCGATAATTCCAAAGGGGTGAATTGGTATTTCACGGGGGGATTTTCGGATAATACGAATCCTTCCAACCTTACGAATGCGAACTCCGGCGGGTATTTAGCCTATCTTGACGGCGTAGGAGGAAAGAATTCCTGGCGAACGCTTAATGGAGATTTCACGTCCTTCGGGAATGAAGAGACGCAAGTGCCGTTTATGAATCCTATGAACGGGGATTATATTTCAAATAAGCATTATGAATTTTCTCAGATTGTCATCAATCAGCTTAAGTTGGGGGCAACAATGATGAGCGTTCACAAGGTTAATACCCAGTATGGAAATGCGGGACATTCGATTACGCTTTGGGGCTGTGAATATGATGAGGCGTTAGGCTTGGTTAGCAAAATTTACGTGACGGATTCAGATGACGAAGCCCGTAGCGGGTACGGACTGAAAGGATATGACATTGTTGTCGGCTCTGACGGCGGTATTGTCATGGATAACTATTGGTACGGGAGCGATCAATACGGTCGTATCACTGATTTGACGATGATGTATTCTCCGTACATTCCGGAGCCGTCGGCGTTTGGTTTGCTGGCGGGGGCGCTGGCGCTTGGTCTTGTGGTGTCCCGCCGCCGTCGTTAATCGGCGGCGGTTGCCGGGCGCCGAATGTTCCGCAGGGCTTATTTTATGCGCTCGCGGTAAAAACATTTTGCGGGAGCGCCGTCGAACGGTCATAGTAAAAAATATGTCCCGACTCTCCGCGATTGCGCTTTTTTTCTTTATGACCGTTTTGGCTCCGTTTGCTTCGGCGCAGGCGGTCAATCTTGATTCGGTGATTCGCGAGGCCGGAGCGGGGGCAAACACGTCTCGGGTCGCTGATTTGCGGCGTTGGAAAATCGGGAATTACACGGTCGAAGCTCAGGACAAAAAAGCTTACGTTACGATTAACGGGACACGAATTTATACCGGGCGGGCGCTTAGCTGCGCGAACGGAAAGATGTTTATCCAGAAGCGTGATTGGGACAAGCATATCGCTCCGATTGTGGCACCGTCCAAGAAGAACGTTCCTGCGGCGAAGAAAATCGTTATCGATGCGGGGCACGGCGGGAAGGATCCCGGAAAAGTGCAGGGCAAAATGCGGGAAAAAAGCTATACGCTCGACATTGCCAAGCGCCTTCAGCGCATTCTGAGTAAGCGCGGCTATACGGTGGAATTGGTGCGGAGCAACGACACGTTTCTCGAACTCGCAGACCGCGCCAAAAAGGCGAATGCCCTCAAGGCGGATTTGTTCGTGAGCATCCATTTTAATGCGGCGGAAACAAAATCGGCGCGCGGGGTGGAAACCTGGATGCTGACGCCTGTCGGCGAGGCTTCCTTTGCCAATAAAACGCAAAAGAAAAAGGCGGATACCGGCAACCGCTGTGATGCGTGGAACTTGTTGCTTGCCTACAAGGTGCAGAGCGCGCTTGCCAATAAAATCGATGCGGAAGATCGCGGCGTAAAATGCGCTAATTTTACGGTGCTCACCGAGTTGAAATGTCCGGGCATTCTTGTCGAATGCGGCTTTTTCACGAATGCTGCCGAAGCGGCGCTGATTGCGCGCACCAATCGGCGGGAGCTCATCGCCCAAGGGATTGCCGACGGGATTACGGCTTACGCGGGAACGCTTAACACGCTCAGGGGAGTAAAGCCAGCTCCGGCGGTCCCAGCCGCAAACAAGAGAAGAAATTCGCTGTTGAGACGCCGATGAGTAAACGTGCTGCTTCTTACGCTCACATGCTGGTGACGGCGGCGGGAACGGCCGGTTCCCGTGTGCTCGGGCTTTTTCGCGACCAGCTGACGGCCGGTTTCTTCGGAACCGGGGCCGTGGCATCGGCATTCATTCTGGCCTTTCAGATTCCGAATCTTTTTCGCCGCTTGCTCGGCGAAGGCGCGTTGACGACCGCGCTGATGCCGGCGATGACTCAGGAGCAAAAGCGCGGCGGGAACGCCTGTGCTTTCCGCTTCCTTAACCGGGTCATTTCGCGAACGGCGCCGTGGATGTTTGCGATTACGCTGATTTTCATTCTGGCGGCTGTTGCGATTGCTTTGGCTCCGGAACCGATGATTACGCAGACGGCGGCTTTTTTTAATGCGGGAACGGATATCGACCGCCATCGGCTGGCCGCTTGGCTGACGGCGCTCTGCATGCCTTACATGCCGATGATTTGTATCGCGGCGCTTTTTTCGGCGGCGCTGAATATGCTCGGGAAGTTTACCGTGACCGCGCTCAGTGCCGTGTGGATGAATCTCGCGATGATTTTCTCGCTCGGCGTGCTTGGCTGGTATTTCGGAGAAACGCCGGAAGAACGCGTCGTTTGGCTCTGCGCCGGGGCGCTTTTCGGCGGTGCACTCCAACTCGGCATTCCTGCCCTTTCACTTTATCGTTCCGGATGGCGTCCGGGAATCGATTTTTCGACAACGCAGGCCTGGTACGACCTCAAGGCCATGTTCATTCCCGCCCTCATCGGGGCCGGGGTCCACCAGCTCAACCTCTTTGCAACGCGTGCGCTGGCGTTTTTCTTGGACGACAGCGCCCTCGCTGTCTACTACTTTGCCAACCGCATTGTCGAAATTCCCGTCGGCATTTTTACGGTGACGATTACGACCGTGGTTTTCCCCTTGCTGGCGAGCTATGCCGCCGAGCGCAAAATGCGGGAGCTCGGCGAAACTTTTTCTTACGGAATGCGCCTGATTCTGGCAATCAATGTCCCCGCGACGTTGGGTATCATCGTGCTGGCTCAACCGCTCGTGCGCGGCTTTTTCCAACACGGAAATTTCTCCGCCGCCGACACGGCTTTGACGGTTCCCGTGCTTTACATTTTTGCGCTCGCGGTGCCTTTTTACGCAGTCAGCGGTCTGGTCGGGCGCGCGTTCAGCTCGCTTAAGGATACGCAGACGCAGATGCGTGTCGGTATGGCGACCTTCGTCCTCAATCTTATCCTTTCACCTTTGCTCGGCTGGCATTTTAAGGCCTGCGGCTTGGCGGCCGCCAACTTGCTTGCCGCGGTGTTTCAATGCTTCGTCCTGCTCGTGATTTTGCGCCGGCGCGAACGCGTGTTTTTCGAAGAATCCCTCCTCGGACCGATTGTCAAGGTCTTGGCGGCGTCGGGCGCGATGGCGGCGGCAACCTGGGGCGCGTGGCGATTTGCCGTTGATTTTTGCGCCGGATTCTCCTGGGGCCTGCTGGCGGCGTTTTTTATCGTCGTCCCCCTCGCTGTAGGTTTTTATTTCCTCTTGCTGAAGCTCCTGCGCTTCCCGGAATGCGACGAGCTGATCGGCATCTTTTTAAATAAATTTTTAAAACGCAGAAAACATGAGCAATAAACGTTTTTTGATCGGAGGCGGCGTTCTCGCTTTAGTCATCTGGTGCACGGCTATTTTTGCCCTTTTGTCGGACGATGCGGGCGAACCGGAGCCTGAGACGACGGTTACGGCGCTTCCGCCGCAGGAAGCTCCCAGCTTCGGAGAGGCGGTTCCGACTGACGCTCCTGCACCGATGCCGGGCGCACCGGTTCCGTCCGAGGCTCCGGAAGTGCCCCGGGAAACTGCGCCGCAACCCGGTCAGACGCCAGCCGCCGAAGCCTCCCGCATTCCCAAGGCGCCGAGAAAAACGCTCAATTCGTTTCGCGCGGCAGGGGAAATCTGCGTCGATGCGGAAACCGGCGCCATGCTCGCCGGAACGAATATCCGTCGCCAATGCCCGCCGGCAAGTGTCACGAAAATCATGACGCTTTACGTCGTTCTCGAGGCGCTCGAAAGCGGAAAAATTTCGCTCGGCGACACCGTGCTTGCAAGCAAGCGCGCGTACGGCATGGGCGGGACGCAGCTCAATCTCGACGTTGACGAACCTTGCAAAATTGAGGAATTGATTTACGGGCTTATGCTGCAATCCGCCAACGATGCCGCCGTCGTGCTCGCCGAAGCCGTCTGCGGCAATGTTGAAGATTTCGTTGCCGAGATGAACCGCAAGGCGGAGGCGCTCGGTCTGATGAATACGCGTTTCGTGACGCCGCACGGGCTTCCGCCGAGCCGCAAGGAGCGAAGCGCCGGCAAGCAGGCTGATATGACAACTGCCGAAGATTTAGCCAAGCTCTCCGTCGCGCTCCTCAAGCGTTTCCCCGATTCGTTGCGCTACTCCGCAACCATCACGCGCGAGTATCCCGCCAATGAAAAACGCAAGTTGCCGATGCCGATGAAAAATCACAACCGTCTCCTGGAAATTTTTGACGGTTGCGACGGGCTGAAAACCGGATGGACCAACGACGGAGCCTCAATCGTGACGACGGCTTCCCGCGGGAATAAACGCGTCATCGCCGTTGTTTTGGGCGGGCTCGTGAAAAATAAAAAGGGCGAAATCGATGCCAAGACTTCGCAGCGGGAACGCAATCAGCGCGCCGCCGAGCTCATGTATCGCGGACTTCAATCGCTCGACGTGCTGCGCTATGAACCGACGCCTTTCAAATTGTAATCTATGTCTCGTTTAATTCGCATTTTTACGTTTGCCGTATCGGTTTTGATGGCCTTTGCCGTTCCCGCCGCGGCTCAATCGCAAATCGGCGTGAGACAGCTCAAGCCCGAAGAGGCGACGGCGGTGCTCGAAGCGTTTCGTGCCTATCGTCCGCCGGCGGACAGTTGCATGGTTTTTGAAATCATCCACAAGCCCCGGAAGAGCGATGAAGAAACCGTTTACTCCGGAACGATGTGGGGAAAATACCTCGATGACGGTCTCGCGCTTCGCCTGCGCATCGGAAAAAAGGGCGCGGCGGTATCGGAGCAAAAAAGCTTCCTGATTCACAGCGGAAAGAATCCGTCGCTTTGGGAGCTCGGTGCCGACGGCGAAGTCAAAAAAGTGGATGCCGAAAGCACGCATCCCTTCTTCGCGGATTTGGTGTTTACGCCCTTTGACTTGCAGACGCCGTTCCTGTTTTGGGAAAAGAGCGAGTACGACCGCACGCGCCGTCACCGCGCCCGTCCCGTGCACTTTTTTAAAATGTTTCCGCCGGAAAGCTTTACTCAGACCAATCCGGAAATCGGCTTCGTGAAAATCGGATTCGACCGCGTTTACAATGCGCTTGTGACAGCCGAAGTGTGCAATCCGGACGGGAAAAAGCTGAAGAGCTTCGCGTTGGGCAAGGTGCAGAAAGTTCAGGAGATTTATTCCTTCAAGGAATTGGAGTTACGCGACGAAGTCACACGTGACCGCGATACGCTCATCGTGCGTGCGGCAGCGCTTCGCTTGGGCTTGCCCCGGCAGTTTTTCAGCCCGGAAGCCCTCGCCAACCCCGATATGCAGCTTCCCGCATCCGCATTCCAAGCCTTGGACTAAACGCATTTTCGCGAATCCTGCAGGGCGATAGGACTTCTGTCGGTCTCGCGGGTTTTTGTGTCTCCGAGATGAGTCCCGTGGGCGAGTTTTGCAAGCGCGTCCTTGCGTTCCTGCGACAAGAAGCCTAAAGTAATCTAAATTTTTTTATCACTATGCAGCAACAGCTCGCCAATATTGTTTCCGAAGCAAGTTCCGCCGCGCCTGCCATCAAGACGCGTCCGGAGTTTGAAGTATTTAAAGCCGGTCTCGTCGGATCGAAGGGTTCGATGACCGCCGTCATGAAGCTGATGGGCTCGATTCCCAAGGAAGAAAAGCCCGCGATGGGGAAGCTCATCAACGAAGCAAAGCAAAAGCTTGAAGCGATTTTCGCGGAAACGCTTGCCCGCATCGAAGACGCGGAACTTGCGGCAAAGCTCGGCGAGCCGATTGACCCGTCCCTGCCGTCGCCGGACGATTTTGCCGGAATGCGCCACCCGCTTTCGCAGATTCGCGAAGAAGTTTGCGGGATTTTCCACCGTCTCGGCTTTACGATCGCCGAAGGACCGGAATTGGAAACCGAATGGTTCTGCTTTGACGCCCTGAACACGCCCGCCAACCACCCGGCGCGTGATATGCAGGACACGCTCTTTCTCCCGGCCGACACGAAGGCCACGGATGCACCGAAAAAGGCGGACGAAGCTTATCTGTTGCGCTCCCACACCTCTTCCGTGCAAATCCGCACGATGCTTTCCCGCAAGCCGCCGATTCGCATCGTGGCTCCCGGACGCTGCTTCCGCCGTGACACGGTGGACGCAACGCACTCGGCGAATTTCCACCAAATCGAAGGTCTCTGGATCGACAAGAACGTCACCCTCAAGGACCTGAAGAGCGTTCTGGATTCCTTCGTGCGCGAAGTCTTCGGCAACGCGGCGGAAACGCGCCTGCGCCCGAGCTTCTTCCCGTTCACGGAACCGAGCTTTGAAATGGACATCCGCGTGCCGAACATGGGCGCGTTGAGCAACCGCTGGCTCGAAATCATGGGTTGCGGACTTGTCGATCCGAAAGTGCTTGAAAATGTCGGATTGGACGCCAACGAATGGAGCGGTCTCGCGTTCGGTATGGGTATCGAGCG
>JAZRTJ010000091.1:0-10266 GCA_045651925.1 Candidatus Spyradenecus sp.
GAATACATGGGATAACCGCGGGTGGAGGCAATAGCCGCAACCCGCGGATTTGCCAAAGGCAAGAGGCGCCGCTCGAGGATATTGATACGTCCCTGACCTGCCTGCGGCGCAATGGAACAAGAATAAGGGTAAAGGGATAACTGATAGCTGATAGGTGCTGTTCCGGAGGAACAAGCGCCTGCAGCGGAATCTGGGAGCTTAAACACAGAGAAGGAAGTTTCCTCTAATTCGTGTAATGGGTGAAATTCACGGATTTCCTTCTAAAAACCTATCCGTTATCAGATATCAGTTTTACCTTTTCAGTTTTCCCTTTTTCGGCTTCCGCTTGCTCCCCGGGAACAAAAACAAAAGCGCTCCCGCAGCATCCTGCGAGAGCGCTCTCTTTAAGCCTTAAGCCCTAAGCTTTAAGCTTTCTTGCGTCGACGGCGCGTGCCGACCAAGGTTAGCGCGCCCAAGCCCGCCAACAAACCGAAGGTCGACGGCTCCGGAATCGCGAGCGTAAGTTGACCATTGCTGTAGTCCTCAACGTACCAGCCAGTGCTCCAGCCTTCGAGTTCAAAGGAGTTAGCCGTCCAATTATCATCGAACGTGGCATCACTCGCCGCAATTTGGTAGGTATAGGCAGTTCCCGCAGCGAGGTTGAGAGTCGTAGCGTCCGAGCGCTTGATCACGATTTGTCCATCGCCAACCGTCAACGTTCCCGAACCCAAAAGCGTCGCATCCGTATAGGAATCCGAAACTTCCAACGTCAAACTACCAACCTTAAAGCTCGTCGTCGTAACGTCAAGCTTTCCGCTCCCCGCACGAATCGTAATCGCGGCATTCGAAGCATCGCTAGCTCCACCATCGGAAACACACTGAATTGTCCCCTCCTCAATATAAATTGCACCTTGAGTAACCGTTGTTTGAGACAGAAAGAACGTTCCCGCTCCGGTCTTTGTCAGCGTATGCTCTGCGAGATTAAGTTGATTCTTCCCCCAACCTCCGGAAACCATCCCGAAATCAGCATCCGCCTGAATTGTGGAATCCGCAGTAAGCACAATCGCATCGTTACCCGAAGCAATTTGCTTTTGAGTGCTACTAGTTCCTAGGCTCGCGACGAGCGTTCCGCCACCAAGCACATATCGGCGTTCGGTACCATCCATATTCGCATTGAGCACTAACGAAGCCCCTGCCCCGACCGTAACAACCGTTCCGTTCGAAGCTCCAAGTGCATTTTTGTGCGCCGCAACAAGCGTACCCCCGGAAATCGTCGTTCCGCCAGTATAGGTGTTATTGCCTGTAAGCGTCAAACTTCCCGAACCGGTTTTGATGAATTTTCCCGACCCGGAAATCACGTTGGACATCGTCCCATCTTGGCTCAAAGAAACCTCAAGTTCTGAATTATTCGTCACATTCCCAGAGCTAAGCGCTCCTGCGTTTTCGGCAACAAGTCGCCCTCCGGAAATCGTCGTTCCGCCAGAATATCCGTTGCTGTTGGACAAGGTTAATTTCCCATCCCCCGTTTTCTCTAAGCCCGAGCTTGCACCGTATGTATTAATCTGTCCGCTGACAACCAAATCAGAATTAGAAGCGACATTAAATCCAAGCTTTCCATCTTTGAACAGAATATTTCCGGAAATTTCAGAACCTACAGTTCCTTCTTCCGTAGAAATCGTTCCTCCGTTAAAATAATCCAAAACAACGTTATTACGGCCCTCATGGCTAGCCCCCGTCCCGGAGACAGTTCCGCCCGCTAAAACTAATTTCTTGTTCGTATTCATGGACCAGCGAGCCTTAAGCTCCAGCTCACCCAAAACCTTCACTACTTGCTCATGGTTACTTCCTCCCCACGGAATTGCATCTCCGCCGGTACCAATAACCGTGGCGTCAGAACCAACAATCAAATTCCCCTGCAAGCCTCCATCGCCGTTAGGTCCCGAGCAAGTTATCGTTGTTGTTCCCCCAAAAACGTTCAATGTCGCTCCGGAAGCAACGGAACCGGAAAACGTCACCTCTTCCCCAGAAAGGTTCAATGTCCCTCCGGAAACGTTCAATATTGCTCCGGAAGCGACGGAGCCGGAGAACGTTGCTTCTCCCCCGGAGACGTTCAATGTCGCTCCGGAAGCAACGGAACCGGAGAACGTTGCTTCTCCCCCGGAGATGTTCAATGTCGCTCCGGAAGCAAGACTAAGGCCTACAACAACCCCGCTTTCCGTTGTAATCCCTCCCGCAGAAAGGCTTTCGCCTTCACCAATCCTCAGCGTGTAATTCGCATCAAAATAAAGATTTCCTGCAGAAATCTCCCCCTCAACGTTCACACTCTTTGCAACTCCATCCGCAGTAGAGAAATGAACATCTTTCCCAGCTTCAAAAACCTTCGACTCATCCTCCCAAACCTTACTATCCATACTCCATGTTGCCGAATCTCCCGTCGCACTCCACGTAAGTCCCGCCCATTTGCCAGCGGCTTTCAAAACATTCGCCTGGCTTAACGCAACATTCCAAACGGCAATATTATCAACGGTCACGCTATTGGAAACTCGACTCCCACCAAACGCAGCCCCGAACTGAAATCCGGTCAATGCGGTACTCGGGGTCACGTCATCGGCGTAAGTGAAAGTAACAATATCCGTATTCTTCACCCCATCAACATAAGCTGTAAGCGTATTATTAGCGCCCGTTGCATCAAAACTGAGCGTAATTACCTTCCCTTTCAGCGCATCAATGCTTCCCAGATTAATATTGGAAGCGTCATCCTTAACATTCGAGCCCGTAAAATTTTCTGTATAGACCATGAGCTCTCCGTTGCTATTTTTTTGCAACTGGAGCGAATTGTTCGTCCCGGACTTCGTTCCGTTCGTATACAAAGAAAGGGCATCCGTCCAATTCGCGGCATCAAAATCGACGAGTTCGAAGCTGAATGTAAAAGCGTTGGTAAATTTTCCTCCGGTATTCGTCGTCCAAACACGAGAATTCGCATAGCTACCTCCGGCGACACCGACGCCATTCTCAACATGAAACGCATTAGTGTAGCCGAACGTAGCAGTCTGAGTGTAGCCATCACCAAAGGATTCTGCCCACTGCAGACCATCTGATACCACGTCTCTGACACCCGCCCAAGCGCCAACGCTCATGGCGGCGGCGGCGATGAGAGTAGAAAGGAAGCATTTAGAAGTGTTCATGTGCTAGCAAGTAAGAGTTATGTTCTATCGGGAAAAATTAATTAGTTTGGGAATTATTTCACTTTCGGAAATCCCATGCAAGAAAAGTAGTGCGGCAATAGGATTTACGCCTGCGGCGAAAGGGATAGTAGACAACTGATAACTAATAACGGATAACGGATAAGTATTTTCCTGCGGAATAAGCGCCAAGTCGGCGCGGAGGCGAAGGAAGGGATAGTTGATAACTGATAACGGATAGGTTGCTTTTTTGTATCTTGTTCCATTGCGCCGCAGGCCCTCCCCGGAACACATCCACGCCTTCGAGCGGCGCCTATCGCCCTGGAGGGGTCCGCGGGTTCCGACTCACGTCTACACCCGCGGTTATCCCATGTAGTGCACCTCCGGCGCACAGCCTCGAAGAGGCAATTGCGAAAGTGATAACTAATAGTTAATAACGGATAAGTGGAAAAAGCGCCAAACATCAAACACCAAGCCGGGGCCTGCGGCATCCTTAATCTTTCCCACAAAGAGCCCTATCCGTTATCAGTTGTCCACTATCCCTTTTGAGGCAGCTTTCTTTAATCTTTCCCCTCTAATCTTTAATCTCCCTATCCCCTTCCTCGAAGCGGATAGAGACAGAATGGCCGTGGACCTGGAGTTGCTCCATCTTGGAGAAGGCGGCGACGATGGGTTCGGCTTTTTTGAGGGAGGCTTCGTCGTATTGGACGTAGCTGGTGCGGCGCATGAAGTCGGGGACTTGCAGGCCGCTGAAGAAGCGTCCGGTACGGGAGGTCGGCAGGGTGTGAGAGGGGCCGGCCGCGAAGTCGCCGAGGGCGGCGGGCGAGTAGTGTCCGATGAGCATGGCGCCGGCGGTGGTGATTCGGGCCGCGAGTTCCTTTTGGCGTTTGACGCCGGTTTGGATTTCGAGGTGTTCGGGCGCGATGAAATTGGCGACGGCGACGGCGTCGTCGAGATTGTCGGCGAGGATTTTGCAGAATCCGGCTTCCATGATTTCGCGGAGGCGCGGGCCTTTTTCGTAGCGGGTAAGCAGGGATTCGATGGCGATATCGACGGCGCGTGCGGTACGTTTGTCGAGAGCGAGCAAATAGACTTTTTCCTTTCCGGAGCCGTGTTCCGCCTGCGTGATGATGTCGGCGGCGACCCATTCGGGTTTGGCTTTGCCGTCGGCGATGACCATGACTTCGCTGGGGCCGGGGAGGAGGTCGATGCCGACTTTCCCGAAGAGCTGGCGCTTGGCTTCGACGACGAAGGCGTTGCCCGGGCCGGCGATTTTATCGACGGCGGGGATGGTGGCGGTGCCGTACGCCATGGCGGCGACGGCTTGGACGCCGCCGACGCAGTAGATTTCAGTGATGCCGCAGAGCTTGGCGGCGGCGAGGATTTCCGGGGCGACGGTGCCGTCGCGGCGCGGCGGGGTGCAGAGGACGAGTTCGGGCACGCCGGCGAGTTTCGCGGGGAGTGCGGTCATGAGCACGGTCGAGCTGAGCGGCACCTGTCCGCCGGGAATGTAGAGGCCGACGCGGTGAATGGGGAAAAAGAGTTCGCCGACAACGGCACCGTGCGGGTTGCGTTTTTTCCAATTCTTGGGGAGGGTGCGCTTGTGAAAATCGGAGATGGAGGCGGCGGAGGCCTTCATGGCTTCGAGTTTTTCGGGCTCAATGGCGTCGAAAGCGGCGTCGATGGTTTCCTGCGGGACGCGGATTTGCTTTTGGAGCAGTTTGGCGTGGTCGAATTTAGCGGTATAGTAGAGGACGGCTTCGTCGCCGCGTGCTTGAACATCGGCGATAATTTCCGCGACGGTTTGTGCGATATTGCCGGAAAGGGCTGCGGGGGCGCTGAATGCGCGCAGTTTTTCGAAACAATCGGCGTCTCTCGTAGAAACTTCTAACATAGTGTGTCTTTTCTAAATAAAACTGTTTTTGGGCACGACAAAAAAAATGCTCCCGCGGGAAGCGGAAGCATTTTTCGTGAAAACCGGAGCTTAGGCCGGGATTTCCGAGTATTCGGAAACGGCGGTTCCGGCGAGAGCGGGAGCGATCTTCTTGACCATGCCGGTGAGGATGCCGCCCGGGCCGCATTCGATGGTTTCGGAGACACCGAGTTCGGCGGCGCCGCGGACGCAGTCTTCCCAGAGCACGGAGGAGACGACCTGCTTGGCGAGGGCTTCGCGCATCGCGGCGGGATCGTCGATCAGCGTGCCCGTCGTGTTCGTGAAGACGGGGATTTCCGGTTTCTTAAATTCGACGGACGCGAGGAAGTTTGCGAATTCGGCGCGGGCCGGTTCCATCAGGCGGGAGTGGTAAGCACCGGCGACGACGAGCGGGATGGCGCGCTTGAATTGCTTCGTTTCCGCATTCTTGGCGCAGGCAGCCGCGATTTTGTCCGCATCCCCGGAGATCACGATCTGGCCGGGCGTATTGAAATTGGCGGCATCGACGTCGAATTCCTTACAGAACGCGAGGACGTCTTCGCGGGAGCCACCGATGATGGCAGCCATACCGCCCTTGGTCTTGTCGCAGGCTTCCTGCATGAGGCGACCGCGTTCGGCGACGACCTTCAGGCCCGTTTCAAAATCCCAAACGCCGGCAACGGCGTAGGCGGTGAGTTCCCCGATGCTGAGGCCGAGCACGCACTTGAGATCGGCGAGCTTGCCCTGCTCTTTCAGGATTTGGGCGATGACATAGCCCTGCGTGAAGAGCGCCGGCTGGCAAACGCGCGTTTCGGTCAGGGTTTCCTGCGGGCCTTCGAAGCAAATCTGCTTCAGGTCGAACGGCAACACCGCATTGGCGCGGTCGTACAGCTCGCGAGCAATCGCGGAATTTTCGTAGAGCGACTTGCCCATACCGACTTTCTGGGCGCCCTGTCCGGAGAAAAGTAATGCCTTCATTGTTTTTCTGATTAGGAATTTAGGCTGACGAGCTTAAAGCCTAAAGCCCGAGCCTTAAAGAACAAAGTGATAGCGGGGAGAGAGATTAAAGATTAAAGCTTAAAGATTAAAGGGGGCTAGGCTCAGGCTCTTTAAGCTTTAAGCTCTAAGCATTAAGCTCTCTCTTTAATCTTTCCCCTCTAATCTTTAATCTCTCTATCCGCTATCAGCTATCCACTATGCCTTCCTCACCACTGGCGCTCAGCATCGGCGTGCGGCGGTCGGGGCGCGGGAACTGGAGCGTGACGAGCGTGCCTTCGCCGGGCGTGCTGTCGATGCCGACCTGGCCGCCGTGTTCCCGCATGATGCGCATGACGATCATCATGCCGAGGCCGTGGCCGCCGTCTTTCGTCGTAAAAAACGGTTCGTAAATGCGCGAGATGGCGTCGCGCTCGATGCCGCAACCGGTATCGCGGACGCGCAGGTAAACGAAGGCGTCGTCGGCGTCGGCGACGATATCGATCGCGCCGCCGTCCTGCATGGCTTCCATGGCGTTTTTGGAAACGTTGAAAATCAGTTGCTTGAGTTGGGAGGCGTCGCCGAGGACGATGGGCAGGCCTTTTCCCTGTTTGACGGAGCAGCGGATGTTGCGTTTTTCCAATTCGGCTTTTTGGACGGCGAGCACGTCGAAGACGATTTCCATCAGATTGGTCTTTCCGAGGATCGGCTTTTGCGGGCGGATGGCGCCGAGGAAGTTTTTCAAAATGTCGTCGAGGCGGCCGATTTCGTCGAGACAGATTTCGACGGATTTTTTCAGCGACTTCGTTTTTTCTTCGGGGACGTCGAGCTTGGCGAGTTTTCGGCGCATCAGCTCCAGGTGGATTTTCATCGAATTGAGCGGATTGCCGATTTCGTGGGCAACGCTCGCCGCGAGGGTGAAGATGGAATTGATGCGTTCGCTTTCGATCATCGCCTCGGTGTTTTGGCGCTCGTCCGTGATGTCGCGGATGATGACGGCGAAGCGGATGGCATCGTCGCCGAGCAGGAGGCGGGAAATCTGGAGGCGCACCCAGCGGTGTTCGGGGTAAAACAGTTCGACGTCGCGCGCGATATTGGGCGCCAGGCCGTCTTCCCGAAGGAAATCGAGCGAGCGCGCCAGGTCGGGCACGAGTTTCCACAGCACCGCCGAGCCGATGTCTTTCGGATGGAGGCCGATGAGCGAGGCACCTGCGCGGTTGGCGTAATCGACCGTCCCCGTCGCATCGATGACGAGGATGCCTTCTTCGACGGCGTCAAACACCGTTTCGAGCAGGCCGCGCTCCCGCGCGAGGCGTTGGACGAGGATGGCGAGATTGGTGGAATCCAAATCGTCGAGGCGTCCCAAAATACGTTCGATGGAAGAAGAGCGGCGCGGGGCAGAGCTTTGTTTTTCGGCTTTCATATCAACTCAATGCTATGGGAGAAATCGTGTGGACTTCCCGCCGGGGCGCAACCATATTTGTCCGTAGGGCGGCCTCAGACAAATTTTTGTCCGGGGACGCTTGATTTAGCACGATGAAAAAAAATAAATTTGCCTTCGCTTCCGTCTTCGTCCTGCTCGCCGCAGCCGTCTGCCTCAGCTCCTGCAAAGACGAGAAAAATAACGATGCCTGCCCGCAGCACAAAGATGCGGACAGCTGTTGCCAAAGCCCCGCGGCTCCCGCCGCTCCCGCAAGCAACGAAAAACTGCTTTCCCATCACGACACCCAAGCCGTCTTTAAGGGAACGCGCCAGCACCGCTGCCGCGGCATGACGATGCTCTGCCCGGACAAATGCGGCGACTCCGGCACCCTCGCGCTTTTCGACATCAAGGCTTACAACGATTACCAACAGCCCGATAAGTACGGCGACCCGAAGGCCGACCAATATGTCTTCATGCTCGCCTCGACGACCGGGACCAGCGATGTCTCGCCCGAAACCGCCGAACTCGTCAAAGGCCTGCAAGCCGGCGACGAAGTCAATCTCGTCTGGGACCACGTTTACGTCTCCGACGGCCACGGCAGCTACCCGAAGCGCGTCGTCAGAAAAATCGAAAAGCGATAAAACGGGATAACGGATAGCTGATAACGGATAAGTAAAGACATCGGGTAAGCGCCAAGCATCAACCATCGAGCATCAAGCGGGTGCCGGAGGCGGAGTTTCCGCTAATTCGTATAATTAGGGTAATTCGTGGATCTCCGTCGACAAACAGGTACACAGGGAACGGAAATCGTTCTATGCGGAGATTTTGCTCTCAAGCAAAAATTTTGAAGAACGCGTTATTCACTATTACCCATTCGTTATTCCGATCCGTTATCAGCTATCAGATATCACTTATTCCTTTCCTTAGTTTCGCGATTTCGGGTAGCATGTGTCCATGAAACCTCTACTCGCGCTTCTACTCTGTGTTCCCGCCGCGCTTTTTGCGGAAGCGGAAAAAACCGTGATTATTGCCGGCTCCGACCTGCAGGCCAGCACCGATGCCGCAGGCGGCCGCCAAGTCGCCAAGCTCCTGGCGCAAATCAAGGCCGACGGCTACACGAATGCCGACCGCGTGCTCTTCTGCGGCGACTACACCGTGAAGCTCAATAACCGTCCGAGCGAAAGCGATTCGGGGATTGCCGCACTCAAGGAAGCTCTGTTCTCCGCGCCGCTCGGCATTGAGCCGGACGAGCTCGTCCTCGTCCAAGGCAATCACGACCCCATCGGCACCTCCGGCATCGCCCCGAGCGGCGCCAACGATCCCGCAAGCAAGCGCTACGGCGTTTTCGTCATCAACGAAGACGATTACATGTGGCACCAAAGCAAAACGCCGACCAACGGCAATCCGGATCTCTCGGACGACGAAGCCACCGTCAAACGCACCGCCGCCAATCTCGAGGCTTACCTAAGCCTGAAGCAAAAGGAGCATTTTAAGGGACCGATTTTTGTCTGCTCGCACCTCCCGCTCCACTACTCCATGCGCAGCTACACCGGCGGCGACGGACGCTATGCCAAATACATTTTCGACGTTCTTAACCGCTACGCGCAAAAAGGCCTGAAACTCTTTTTCCTCTTCGGCCACAACCATTCGAACGGCTGGGATAATTATCTCGGCAACGCCCGCGTCTTCCTCAAGCCCGGCGATAAAATGCCCATCGGCGTCCCCGGCAACCACAAACGCTGCACGACCAAGTCCATCGCCTTCACGTACATGAACGCCGGATACACCGGATACATTACGACGACCGATCCGAACGACGGCGCCGACCGCACGCTGAGCATGAGCGTCTTTGAAATCGACGCCAACGGAAACGTCACGATTAAGCGCTACGCGTTCGACGGTCCCTGCGAGCTCAAAGCTCCCGGCGTACCGAACACGCGTAACAACAACGAAGAGGCCAAGCTCAAGCTCTATAAAGTGCCGGCGAGGAGAGAGATTAAAGATTAAAGAGGAAAGATTAAAGAAAGAGCTTAGAGCTTAGGGCTTAAAGCTTAAAGAGCCTCAGAAAGGGACAGCGGATAACTGACAACGGGTAGGTGCTTAAAAAAAGATTAAAGAAGCCGCAGGTGCCGGATTGGTGTTTGATGTTTGGCGCTTTTTCCACTTATCCGTTATCAACTATTAGTTATCACTTTCGCAATTGCCTCTTCGAGGCTGTGCGCCGGAGGTGCACTATATGGGATAACCGCGGGTGCAGACGTGAGTCGGAACCCGCGGATAGCGCCAGCGAATCATGCGCCGCTAAACGACCTCGATATGTCCCCGACCTGCCTGCGGCGCAATGGAACAAGACACAAAAGCACCGCCCGAAAAACGGCGGAAATTCACAGATAGGTAACACTTTAGAGTCAGACATAGGTAACACTTTTTGGGGTTTTGTGTTAAAAGCTACGGTGCGATGCCGTGGGAAAACAAAAGTGTTATCGATATGAAAAAAGAAATAATGGCTGCATTAGCGCAGGGGCAAGAGAGTGTCAGTTCGATTGCCCTGCGCTATTCAATATCACGAAAAACGCTCTATAAGTGGAAGCGTCGGTACGAGCAAGAAGGCGACCCGGGGCTACACGAACGGTCTCGGCGTCCGGATAAGACAGCTCTTCTCTGGAACGAAGAGGTCGCAAGTCGGCTCATCAAGTTACGCTTAGCACATATGGACTGGGGGGCTTTGAAGCTTCATGCATTCCTTCGAAAACAGGAGTTAAATCCATTGCCGAGTCCATCGGCGATTCAGCGTT